>QBLP01000289.1 GCA_003070825.1 Halanaerobium sp.
CCACCGTTAAATACCGCAGTAAAATATACAGTATTTTACAACTATATGGGATATTTCCAACACTAGATTGCTGTTATGACAGGGATTATAAGAAAATATGCTAATATAAGGAACTTCGACAAAACTCTCCGAAGCCTTGAGCGTAGGTTCGACTCCTATCGGGGGCACCATTTGTTTAAACCCAGTAAGCAAAGATTCTTTTATTTTCAACTTCCATTTCTTGATTCTTATATTCCTTATTCTGATTAAAATTAAAACTCAAAAGATAACCCTGATCCATATTCTGGCTTTCCAAATAATCAGCCAGCTGCTTTAATCCCTGCTTGTGATATTCTTCTCCCCGCCAGATTTTTAATTCCACAATAAACTTCTGTTCAAGATAGGTAATTACCACATCAAGCCTTTTTTCCTGAGAAATCTGCACTTCTTTAAAATCAAATCCTTTACCATTAATAATTGGCTTTAAAAAAGCGAGAAAAATCAAACGACCATTTCTTTCTAAAAATCCTCTATCCTGATCACTATATTGTTCTTTAATGAAAACCTGAAAACGCTCCAGTACTTCTTTTAAATTAAGCTGACCATTGTCTATAAAGCTGTCTCTGAAATCAAAAGCATCACTTTCCAGTGAGTTCTCTATTTTGGATATCAAATAGTTGTATATTCGCTGCTCATAGATTCTATTATGAATTTTTAAGCTGCCGCCATCATTTTTGAAAATACCATAGAGTTCTCCCTTTTCAATTGCTGGATTATCCAGATTATCTATTTTCCTCTGATCAAAATTTAATTTATGATGCTCATTCTTAAAACTTAAATCTTTTCTCATTAAATTTATAAATGATTTAATAAATGCTTTTTCACTATTAAATACTTCATCTCCAATTCCTTCAAACACCGGTAGTGTTAAAATTTTTCATTTAGCTCACCTCATTTTCAGCTTCAAGTTATGCTCATTATATCACAGTAACTAACTTAATTAAATCAAAGCAGTCATTGAATTTGATCTATCTTGAAAGCTCTAGCAATTCTATGTTTATCAGTTTTCTCATAAACTTCCTCGTCCTGTCCACCTAACTTAATTCCACGATAATAGAAGCTTCTTAGATTATTGGTTTCCTTAACATTGGTAAATCTAATGTATCGATTCTCGGGATTAGTTGTTGTAAAAATCAGTGACTCTTTATTCAATTTCTCCAGCGGTCTTAAGTTATGAGAAGTGAAGACCAACTGTCCTTTTGCTCTATCCTGTATGATTTCCAGGATTTCACCTAAAAGATATTCAAATATACCGGCATCAAGCTCATCAACAGCTAGACAAATTCCCGGCTTATTGTACATAGAAATCATTGCACTCAAGATAGATATGATCTTTTTTATTCCATCTGATTCATATCTCAGAGAAATCTTAATCTCTCCTCTTTCTGCCAGCAGCTCTATTTTTATTACTGGATCACCGTTCTCATCCAATTCTTCTCCATACTCTTTAATTTTAATTGTTAGCTCTGGAATTATCTCTTTTAAGACGATGTTTAAGTTCTCAATAACATTTTTGACAGTAGAGAGGACCCGCTCAGGAACTGTTGTCGGCTCAGATAGAGCTATTGCCAGATCTCCACCTTCTATTCTCTCTGAATCACTAAGCTGAAAACAGAACGGTATAATTAGATTGGCATTGATCATACCTGAACGAGAATTTCTGATCACAAACAGGTTCATTCTAGCATACTGTTTAATCTCCATTATAATATCAGCAAATTCGTTAAAGGCTTCATTACCCTTATAAATATGATCCATCTCACTAGAAAAAATAAAAGATGTTTCATCCTTCTTCGCAAGCTCCTTAGCTACTTTAAGGTCCACTTTAGCATCTTTATTGTTTTTAGTGAGCAAATTGTAATTCTTCTGGGGACTTAACAAATGATCTTTATCATCCAGATCATGAGTTATTATACCCCGCTTATATGTCCAGCCATCTTCTTCAAGGTTTTTATAAGATAGATCTTCCTTAATAATAATGGGAGCAGCATTTTCTCTTCTTTCAATCACCATTTCATAAAATAGTTGATACTTATCCTCTCCCAAAGACATAGAAAAAACAGCATCAATAGCAGCTTCTTTCTCGCCCTGGTATATATAATCTTTAATATCTCCAGGCAGAGATTCTCCAAGCAAGACCAGTTTCAGTATCCACAAAGCCTCAATAAAAGCAGTTTTACCAGAACCATTCTGGCCATATATTCCCAGCACATCTGATGTTTCAGAAAAAAAGTTTTCGCTTTTATAACTGTTGAAATCGATCTCTCCCTGCCGAACATTCTTAAAGTTATTCAACTGCACCTGCTGCAGACGCAGCATTCTCTCCTTCATTTGATCACCTCCACTGATTAAATTATACAACTATTAGTGATAAAAAGCAACATTTTCAGCAAAATCGATATAAAAAATATCATATTAGCTAAAAA
>QBLP01000290.1 GCA_003070825.1 Halanaerobium sp.
CACTATATTGTTCTTTTATGAAAACCTGAAAACGCTCCAGTACTGCTTTTAAATTAAGTTGGCCATTGTCTATAAAGCTGTCTCTAAAATCAAAAGCATCACCTTCCATTGAATTTTCTATTTTAGAAATTAAATAATTGTATATTCGCTGCTCATAGATTCTGTTATGAATTTTTAAGCTGCCGTTATCATTCTTGAAAATACCGTAGAGTTCTCCCTTTTCAATTGTTGGATTATCCAAATTATAAGTGATTTTTCTACCATCTACAATTAAATCTATACAAATATCTTCTAAATCATTATTATTTTCGATATTTTTAATTAATGTTTCAAAATTAGGAAGGTCTTTTGCTAAAATAATTTTTACTGCCTGCTCAAGATATTCTTGATTCCAGCTGGACTCATTTTCTCTTAGTATTTCTTCTGCAATGATTTCTGCAAGTTTACTAACTAAAAAAGGGTGACCTGAAGTATAATAATGCATTTTCTCAGCAAAATAATCTAAATCCAGGTCAATAGTCCTGTCTTCCTGGTACTCGTTTAACATCGAAGCAATTTGATCGACTTCCAGCTCAAAATCAACCTTAAACTCACTGGCAATATTCCAGGTACTATTGTACTTATGTTCTTCATCATCTCTTAATTTTAGTTTAAGGTTTTTTACATCATGTACCCCTGATAAAATTACACTATAAAATGTTTTATCTCTGTCAGCCTGCCCACCCAAATTTATAGCTCGATAATAAAAGCTTCTTAAATTATTTGTTTCCTTGACATTGGTAAATCTAATGTATCGATTCTGGGGATTAGTGGTTGTAAAAATCAGTGACTCTTTATTCAGTTTCTCCAGAGGTCTTAAGTTATGAGAAGTAAAGACCAACTGTCCTTTTGCTCTATCCTGTATAATTTCCAGAATTTCACCTAAAAGATATTCAAATATGCCGGCATCAAGCTCATCCACTGCCAGACAAATACCGGGCTTATTATACATCGCAATCATTGCACTCAAGATAGATATAATCGTTTAGAGATGTTCTTATCCTCCCTCTTAAGATAGTTCTGCATAGCCTCTTTTACAACATCAGTACCCACTTTGTTTCTCAGTCTGATGCAGTCACAATTTGTTTTTCTCCTTATCAAATATTTTAACCTTACTACCCTCAATATTAACCTCTTTAATCCCTGTATTGAACTGTTTATCTGCAAAATAAAAAATAGAGATCGGCGGATAATCAGGAAGTTTAGGCCTGTGCTCATCTCGATGAATGGCAACATAATTTTCCAAGTGGTTAGGTTAAGGCAACAAAAAAGACTCAGACACTATTTGCCTAAGTCTCTTAATATTGTCGGTTTTTCTCCTGATACATGTTATGATCAGCTTCAATGTAAACCTCTTTTAGATCAGTAGCTTCATCTTTTTTAACAGCTAACCCTAAAGAAATACTCATCTTAATATCATTATGAAGTTTTTCTTCTCTAAATCTATCTTTAATTCTATTATAGATTCTTTGGGTAGTTTTCAAATCAGTATTGGGTAATAATATAGCAAACTCATCTCCACCCATTCGAGAAATGATATCTGATTTACGCAGACAGGAACTCAATAATTCAGCCGCTTTCTTAATATAGTCATCTCCAATTTCATGTCCATAACTATCATTTATAAACTTGAGTTTATCTAAATCTCCAACAATTATACTGATTGGTATTTCTCTAGAACTGTTCAATCTAGCTAACTCATTAGTAAAGTATCTGCGGTTATATAAGTCAGTCAGTTCATCTTTAAAAGATAAATACTTTAGTTTTCTTTCATTTTCTTTTAAATCAGTAATATCATTACAAACAACCAATAATTCAGAAATAGAATCATCAGTTATTATGATCTTTGCCTGGAGCATTTATTATTTGGAGCATCTTTTTATTTAAGTCCAAAATATTTCCTTCTGGGTCACTTTTAATTAAGCCCACTGGGTTATCCTCATATATCTGTTTGAACTTATTTTCACTAACTTTGATATTTTTTTCTACTTTTTTCATTTTTGTAATGTCTCTACTAGAACCAATTAATTGTATTACTCGATTATTACCATCAAAAACAGGGGTTAACTTAGTATGCCAGGTTTTCTTTCCTCTAGGCAGTTCTAAAGTTTCTTCATAAGAAATAGTTTCACCTTTCTGCATACATTTAACATATCTTGATTTTACTATTTCACTTTCTTCTTCAATTAGAATCTCCTCTGGGCTTTTTCCTATTAGGTCTTCTTCTCTAAAACCTGTTAATCTTTCATAGGTAGTATTTAACCTCTTGAGTTTAAAAATTACTTCCTGATCATAAATAACCTCAACTAAAAATATCGCATCATGGGTATTATTTAAAATCGCTTCATAATCTTTAAGTTTTAAATTATTCATTTGCATATTTCTTTTGCTATTTCTACACAAATGAATTACAAAAATAATAAGCAGAACCAGTAATGCTGCACCTAAAAAAAACATTCTTAAAACCTCCAAAAACTCAATACTTTAAATATCTTAACAAAGCAAAGTTTATAAATAAAGACTTTTTAGACAATTAACTATTTCCTGATCAAACATAATTCCTTTGTTTTCATCTAAGTAAGATAGAGCCTCATCAACAGTCAGAGACGGCCTATATGCTCTATGAGAGGTCATAGCTTCAAAAACATCTACTACTGCAATCAATCTGGTCTCAAAAGGCATTTCAGCCTCTTTAAGACCATCTGGATAACCTGAACCATCATTCCTTTCATGATGGTGAAGTACAATATCCTTAATAACATTTGGTAGATTAACATCTTTAATTATCTCATAACCAAATCTTGTATGCTGTTTAACCATTTCAAACTCCAGCTCACTTAAACTACCCGGTTTGAATAAAATACTCCTAGGCACATTAATTTTACCTATATCATGTAATTGCGCACCAATTTTAATAGTTGATAATTCATTTGATTGAAATCCAAATTCCTCAGCAATATTTTCAGCAATTAAAGCAACCCGACTACTGTGATCTTTAGTATAAGGATCACGTTCTACACTAATATTGACTAAAATATTGATCATCGAAGAAACCGTCTGAGAAAGCTCTTTATTTACCTGATGTAATTTTTTTGTTTTATCAACATTATCCCAGTAAGACAGGATAAGATTACCAATTGCATTCAGCAGGTCAATATCAGCATAATTCCACTTTCTTTTACTTTTTATATCGTCAAAACCTATAAAACCTTTAAGACTATCCTTAAATAAAGGAATTACTAATAATGACTTTATGGACTGATCTTTTAGCATCTCTTTTTCATTATTTCCTTCAGCTGGTATTTCTTCAATATCTTCAATAACAATTGTTTCATTGTTTTTCAACTTTTTCATCCACCAGGGGAATAAATCACTCGGCAAGTTCTTTAAATTCTCGATCTCAGACTCAGCGTTTTCTGCAGTCCATTCATAAGTATTATCCATAAATTTTAGATTATCTTTAAATTCAAAGATATAGGTCCGATCAACCTTAGTCATTTTACCCAGTATCTTAAGGATTTCATTAATATTATCTTGATCTGGAAAAGTCAACATTTTAGCAATCATATTAATCTCATTTTCAGACTTTATTCTATGTTCTAATTCCAGTTCGTATCTTTGAATCAGTTTCACCAAATCATTCTGATTACCTTGATAATTATTATCCATACTTCCACCCCTTAAAATACTGATCTAAACCCCAATTATAATAATAGATTTTCTATTTCTGTTGTAGTAAGCGGTTTAAAATAATAAAATCCCTGTGCATAATCACAGTTTAATTTCTGAAATTGCTCCACCTGTTCTTCAGTCTCAAGCCCTTCTGCAACAACACTCATCTTAAGTTTATGTGCCAGCTGAATAATTGCTTCAACCATATATTTATCAGAATCCTGATTAATTTTATCGATAAATTTTTTATCAAGTTTTATTGTGTGAATAGGAAGATCATTTAAAACCCCTAGAGATGAATAACCAGTACCAAAATCATCTAAAACTGTTTTTGTCAAGTGAAATTTGACCCTTTTACTAATTGAAAATTGACCCGGGTAAGCAAAAAATAATATTAATTTTATTGACCCAGCCACTCTTCAGTTTCTTTCATTCGGTAAGAATTACCATTCATATT
>QBLP01000291.1 GCA_003070825.1 Halanaerobium sp.
ATGCTATACTTTATTCACAATCAAATAAAAAGTGTGAGGTTGAGCCGAAGAGAAAACCTTATTGAGATTTAGAGGGGGTAGTTTACCCAATTTTATCTAAATTTCAATAAGGTTTTTTTGTATTTTAAAAGCCTTTTTAAATCTGCAGATTTTATATATAAAGGAGTTGGGTTGTTATGAACAGCAGTTGATTAAGGAGTTAAATAATGGAGGTAAAATTAAATGAATAGGGAAGAATTTCAGAAGGAATATTTAGATAAAGAAAGTTTATTAGGGGAATGTATTGCAGAAGTTATTGGTACAGCGATCTTATTATTTTTTGGAGCTGGTGTTGTTGCTAATTTAGTTCAGGTGGGAGCAGATATAAGCTGGTGGGAATTGTGTGTGCTCTGGGGTTTAGGAGTTACAATGGCAATTTATATTTCAGGAGGAGTCAGTGGAGCTCATATTAATCCTGCTGTTACAGTTGGTTTAGCTTCTGTAGGGGATTTTCCCTGGAGAAAAGTAATTCCATTTATAATCTCTCAGATAATTGGAGCTTTTATTGGAGCAGCTGGAGCTTATTATATTTATGCTGAACAATTTGCAGAAAAAACTACTGGCAATATGACAGTTTTTCACACAATTGCCATGGATAATATTTCAAATCCTAAAGCAATGATAATTGAGTTGATTTTGACAGCCGTTTTATTAATGGGAGTTATGGCAATGACAGAGTCTTTAAATTCAACTGCACCTAAAGGATTAGGAGCGGCAATATCTGTTGGTCTTTTAGTTGCTGCGATTGGTGGAATCGGAGGTTCTTTAACAGGTTTTGCTATTAATCCTGCCCGTGATTTTGGACCTAAATTATTTACTGCTTTAGCGGGCTGGGGTTCAGCACCTTTTACCGCTCATAATTATTATTTCTGGGTTCCAATTGTGGGTCCATTAATTGGAGGAGTACTGGGAGCATTTATTTATAAAACATTTATTAGATCATATCTGCCTGAAGTTCTGCAGAGGGGAGAGGTTAAGGAAGATATGTTAACAGGAGATCTTTTGGATATTCTGAATGAAAAAGAAATAAAAGAGCTAGCTGAATTAGCAAAAAAAGATTGCAACAAAGGATAATTAAATTGCAGCAAGAATTTAACTTTAAGGGAGTTAAAAATTTGTTTTAACATTTTGCTATTAAAAATTAATAAATGGGGGAATATGAAAATGGAAGATTATATTTTAGCAATTGATCAGGGTACTACAAGTTCAAGGGCAATAGTTTTTAATCATGATGGAGATATTGTGAATTCTTCACAGAGAGAATTTACTCAGCATTTTCCGAAACCTGGTTGGGTTGAACATGATCCGGATGAAATTTGGGGTACTACCCTTGCAGTTATGGCAGATGCAATGGGTAGAAAAGATATAAAACCTTCTCAAATTGCTGCTATAGGAATTACAAATCAGAGAGAAACAACAGTTGTCTGGGATGCAGAAACTGGTAAACCTATTCATAATGCAATAGTCTGGCAGGATAGAAGAACAGCCTCAATTTGTGATGATTTAAAAGATCAGGGCTTAGAAGAAAAAATTAAAAATAAAACCGGACTGGTTGTAGACGCTTATTTTTCCGGAACAAAAATAAAATGGCTTCTGGATAATGTTGATGGTGCCAGGGAAAGAGCAGAAAAAGGAGAATTAAGATTTGGAACCATTGACAGTTGGTTAATTTGGAAGTTAACAGGTGGAGAAATTCATGTAACTGATTATACAAATGCCTCCAGAACAATGGTTTATAACATATTTGATTTAGAATGGGATCAGGAAATGCTAGATATTTTAGAAATTCCGGAGTCAATGCTTCCCGAAGTAAAGCAGTCCAGTGAAGTTTATGGAAAAACAGCAGACTATCACTTCTTTGGCCAGAATGTTCCGATAGCTGGAATTGCTGGAGATCAGCAGGCAGCTACTTTTGGTCAGGTATGCTATGAAAAAGGAACTGCAAAAAATACTTATGGTACAGGTTGTTTTATGCTGATGAACACTGGAGAAAAAGCAGTTAAGTCTGAAAATGGTCTTTTAACAACAATTGCTTACGGAGTAGACGGGAAAGTAAATTACGCCTTAGAGGGTTCAATCTTTATTGCAGGAGCGGCTATTCAGTGGCTCAGAGATGAAATGAAGCTGATCGATTCTGCCCCAGAATCAGAAGAGCATGCTCGTAAGGTTGATGACACAGGTGGGGTTTATGTAGTACCAGCCTTTGCAGGACTTGGGGCTCCTTACTGGGATATGTATGCCAGAGGAACAATTGTCGGTCTAACCAGAGGTTCTTCCAGGGATCATATAATTAGAGCTACTCTAGAGTCAATTGCCTATCAGAGCAGGGATGTTTTAGAAGCAATGGAAGCAGATTCTGGAATTGAGCTAAAGAAGATGAGAGTAGATGGGGGAGCGGCAA
>QBLP01000292.1 GCA_003070825.1 Halanaerobium sp.
TGGTAGTTATAGTAATTTCTTTAATTTTAGTTGGTGCAATTTACATTATCTTTACGGGAATACATTCCTTTAGTGAAGTATCAGCCAAATTAAGCAGCAGAGCTAAAAAGCATATGTCAGTTTTAGTTTTTGTCTTTCTGCTTTTTAAAGCTTGGGACTACAGACTTCAGATGTACAATATTTTGTTTTCGTCTGATGGAGTTGTTTTTGGAGCCGGTTATACCGATGTAAATGCTAATCTGCTCGGTTACAAAATTTTGTTTGCAACAGTAATTTTTGTTGCTTTAGCTGTTCTTTATAGTTTGTTTAGAAATAATTACAAGCCACTGGTCTGGGGAATAGGTGCCTGGATAGCAATCTCAATTATTTTTACAGGAGTTTACCCTGCTTTTGTTCAGCAGTATCGCGTTGAGCCAAATGAAATTAGTTTGGAAAAAGAATATATTAAAAACAATATTGAGATGACACAGCAGGCTTACCAGCTTGACAGTGTTCAGACAAAAGATTTTAAAATTTCTGAGTCTGAACTAACCTATGCTGAACTAATGGAATATGAGACAGTGGTTGATAATATTAGGCTACAGGATTACCGTCCTTTAAAGACCACCTATAACCAGATTCAGGCCTTGAGGCAGTATTATACTTTTGAAGATATTGATGTTGATCGCTATCAGCTGGGTGATAATTATACTCAGGTTATGCTGGGTGCAAGGGAATTAGATCAGAATGCACTGGCAGTTCAGGCACAGACCTGGGTTAATGAGACATTAAAATATACTCATGGACTTGGATTTGCAATGAGCCCTGTTGGTAAAGTTGGGGAAAATGGTCTGCCTGAGTTTCTGGTCCAGGATATTCCACCTGTAACAAATAGTGAACACATTACCTTAAAAAACAATTCAATTTATTATGGAGAAAAAACAAATGATTATGTAATAGTAAATACAGATCAAACTGAATTTCACTATCCAATGGGTTCTCAAAATGTCTTTACTCAGTATGAGGGTACAGGTGGAGTAGAGGTTAAGAGTTTATTCAGAGAAGCTATCTATGCCCTTAGATTTGGTACACTGAAAATAATTTTATCTAATGATATAAATGATCAAAGTCAGATAATGTATGAGCGTAATATTCATCAACGGGTTAGAAAAGTAGCTCCATTTTTAAAGTATGACAGTGACCCCTATCTTGTTCACGCTCAGGGGCAGTTATACTGGATATATGATGCCTATACAACTACAGGACTTTATCCATATTCCCAACCTTTTAACAGGAGCGAGAATTATATCCGGAATTCAATAAAAGTTGTAGTAGATGCTTACAATGGTACCCTGGATTATTATTTAATGGATGAGAATGATCCAATTGCTGTCACTTACAGTAAAATTTTTGATGACTTATTTAAGTCTGCTGATCAGATGCCTGAGTCGCTTAGAAAGCATATTCGTTATCCTCAGGATTTATTTAAAATTCAGTCCAATATTTACAGCACCTATCATATGGATGACCCTGTGGTTTATTATAACCGTGAAGATGTCTGGGCTATTCCTCAGGAAAACTATCAGGGTTCAATAATTCCGGTAGAGCCTTATTATTTAATGAATCAGCTGCCTGGAGAAAAAGAAGCAGAATTTACTTTAATGACTCCCTTTACTCCTGCCAACAGAAATAATATGGTTGCCTGGATGGCCGCCCGTAATGACGGAGAAAATTACGGGGAATTATTTACCTATAGATTCCCAAAAGATCAGCTTGTATATGGTCCTAACCAGATCGAATCCAGAATTGATCAGGAAGCAGAAATTTCAAGAATGCTTACTTTATGGAGCCAGAGGGGTTCCAGTGTAATTAGAGGTAATCTGCTGGTAATTCCAATTAATAATAGTGTTCTCTATGTTGAACCAATCTTTTTGCAGGCTGAAAACAGAGGTATTCCTGAAATGATCAGGGTTATAGTTGCCTATAAAAATGAGATTGTTATGCGGGAGAATTTACAGGAAGCTCTAACTACATTACTTAAAAGTGATGAAAGTTCAGCAGTGCCGGAAGAAGAAATAGAACAGATACAGCAGCTGACTGGTGAGGAACAACCATTACAACCCGGACAGCAGGGTGCAGATTCTGAAGCTGTTCAGGGTCAGTGGGCTCAAACAGATCAGCCAACAGGCAAACTGGAATCAGCCAGTAGTGCAGAACTTATAAGTCAGGCAAACCAACTTTATCAGCAGGCACAGCAGGCACTGCAGAATGGTGACTTTGCAAAATACGGAGAAATAATAGAAGAATTAGGAGAAATTTTAAATCAATTATCCAGAACAGGAGAGTAATTATTTATGAATGAGTTAGAATTTAAAAGCTATCAAAATAGATTTAATTTGCATCATCTGGCAACAGATAAATTTAAAACAAATC
>QBLP01000293.1 GCA_003070825.1 Halanaerobium sp.
CCAAAGGTATTGGTAGTTAAAATCTCAGCCCCGGCTTTAAGATAACTTTTATGAATATCTATTATTTCTTTGCTTTTTTCTATATTTAATTTTTCCGGAACATCTCCAGCTTTTAACCCCCGCTGCTGTAGTACTGTTCCCATGGCTCCATCAAAAATAATAACTTCTTTTCCCAGTTTATCCTTTAGCTCCACAGTAAATCCCCTTTCTTCTCAGCTCACAGTCTTCGTATAAAAGACAGTTTTTGCAGTGTCTTGCTTCAAATTCTAGATCTCTATTGTCCTGGTTTATATTTTCCCGCTTCTGATTAATTAAATTCTCTGCTGCAGCCTCTTTTTCCTCTAAAACTCCAATAATTGCAGTTACAGATTTTGTCGGCAGCAGCATATTATATTTGGAAGCAGTTAAACCAATCTTTTTTGGTGCCTTTAAAATTCGCAAAAATTCTTTTTGAATTTCTATTCCTAAATCACCATAACCCGGGCTGTAGCGGAAAGTGATAGCTTCATTTCCTGCCGCCAGTACTTTTTCTTTAATCTCTGCTTCCAGCTGATCACAGCCCTCTTCAATAGCCGTGGTGGCACAGGCATCAAAAATCATTGATTTAGTGACTGATATTTTTTCATAATAAGAAATTTTTTTATCGACCTGAGCACCAAGTGTAGCTGCCATTAGATAAATTTCGTCTGATTTTTGAAGGTGTTTTTTGATACTTCTCCCCTTTAAAGTTAAGGTTGTATTTTTAATTTTTACCCCTTCTGCAGTATGCTGAATAGGAAATTTTTGATAAAGATAGCGGAAATTGATCACCCTCTTTATTTCTGCAATTGATTCGTCAAGAAGACGGTTTATATTCTCATCTTCTATGTCTTTTGCAGTCTGTAAATATCTTAATACTTCATTCCTGTCAATTTCAAATTCCATTTTAATCAACCTTTTTGCCGTTTATGTGGGTAATCAAAGAACCAACAGCCTCTTTTATTCTGCGGGCTACATAGGGGTTATTCATTGTATAAAGATGGATTCCATCTACTTCACTGGAAATCAGATCAACAATCTGCTCAACTGCATAGGCAATCCCGGCATCTCTTAAAGCTTCTGGATTATCTTCATATTTATCTAAAATCTTCTTAAATTTTTGTGGAAAATAGGCATCTGATAACTCAATAATTCTGCCGACCTGTTTTTTATTAATAACCGGCATGATTCCAGCTTCAATCGGAACCTTAATTCCCTTTTTTTCTACCTTATTGCGGAACTTATAAAAAAGAGAATTATCAAAAAACATCTGAGAAATTAAATAATCAACTCCATAATCGACCTTCTGTTTTAAATACTCAATATCCTGGTCCAGACTCTCAGTTTCTAAATGCCCTTCCGGATAACAGGCAGCTGCAACTCCAAAATCATTGTGCTTTTTTATATGTTCAATTAACTGATAGGAATAATCATAGTCACCGAGTGGCTCACCATCTACAGGTTTATCCCCCCTAAGAGCCAGAATGTTTTCAATATCTTTCGCCTCCAGCCTGGCCAGTATTTTATTTAGAGTATCCTGATCAGAGTTGATACAGGTTAAGTGGGCCAGCGCTTCTACATCGTATTTTTCTTTGATAATTGATGAAAGTTCACAGGTTCTATTTTTACGAACTCCTCCCCCGGCACCATAAGTTACACTTATATAATCAGGATCAATATCTTTTAGTTCTTCTAAAGTTTGATAGATGTTTTCAATCGGCACATCCGGTCGCGGTGGAAATACCTCCAGAGAAAACACCACTTCTTTTTCGTCAAAAATATTTTTGATTTTCATTGCTAATCTTATCCTCCTTAGCTGCTCTGCTGCTTTTAAAATTATTTACTTATTGTCTCTGCTCTAATTACTCTCTGCTCTAATATTAAAATTTGCTGGAACTTGATGTTTAAAAAATAACACAAAAAGAAAAAATCCACTTCCTAAGTAGAAGTGGGTTTCACAACTACTTATCTTTCAGGTTGAACCTGCTGGATTTAGCACCGGGCAGTATAACTGCTGGTTGCCGGGTTTCGCAGGGCCAGATCCCTCCACCACTCTTGATAAGACAATATTCTATTTTTAATTACTTTACCATAATAAAAGATTTGTGTCAAGAAATTGGACAGCTTAAGCATCACAATTTTTATCCTCACAATCCTCATTCTCATATTCAATTTCTACTGTTACATGATCAATTTTTTCAGCAGCCATCAAATTTTTAACCTGAGATTTAAGCTTTATTATATCTTCTTTTGAAAATTGATCCGGGATAATAAGATGTGTGCTGAGAAAGTTCTTTTCTCCCTCCAGTGTCCAGACATGAGTATGATGCACAGCAAGCGCCTCAGTTTGCTCAACAAGCTTCTGCTGTAATTTTTTTATATCAATTCCAC
>QBLP01000294.1 GCA_003070825.1 Halanaerobium sp.
TAATTTATAGAATGATGGAAATTGCAACAATTGATGATCTTAAAACTGACCTTGTTTGGGATATAATTAATGATGTAGTTGATGATTCAGAATTAATGATGACAATTTCTGCTGAAATTAATGAGTTTGATGGAAATTTTTCAAAACAGCAAAGAGTAAACTAAGAGTTTACTGGAGGTATCAATTTAATGGCAAAGAAAAAAAAGAATTTAGTAATTGTTGAGTCACCCGCAAAGGCAAAGACTATCAAGAAGTTTTTAGGTAGAAATTATAAAGTTGAAGCTTCAATGGGACATGTCCGTGATTTACCTAAGAGTAAATTAGGGATAGATTTAGAAAATGATTTCGAACCAAATTATATAACTATTCGTGGTAAAGGAAAAACTTTAAATAAATTACGTAAAGAAGCTAAAAAAAGTGAAGAAGTTTATCTTGCAACTGACCCCGATAGAGAGGGTGAGGCTATTTCCTGGCATTTAGCCTATGCCTTAAAATTATCTGATGAAGAAAATAATAGAATCGAATTTAACGAAATTACAAAAAATGCGATTCAGAATGCTATCAAAAATCCGCGCTCGATTAACAAAGACCTGGTAGATGCTCAGCAGGCCAGAAGACTGCTGGATAGACTGGTAGGTTATCGTTTAAGCCCTTTACTCTGGAAAAAGGTTCGTAAGGGTTTAAGTGCTGGTAGAGTACAGTCTGTTGCAGTGAGGATTATCTGTGAAAGAGAAGAAGAAATCCGTAATTTTGATGAAGAAGAATACTGGACCTTAGAGATTCAGCTTAAAAATGAAAATGGGGAACAGCTTAAGGCAGATTTATACAGAATTAATAATAAAAAGTTTAATCTGGAAAGCAAAGAAGAAGTTGATCAGGTAATAAATGACATCCAAAAAGAAGATTTTGAGATTATAAAAGTTAAAAAGCGTAAGAGAAGACGCAATCCTAAATCACCTTTTACAACTTCAACTTTACAGCAGAGAGCTTCTAATAAGCTTAACTATACTGCTAAAAAGACTATGTATTTAGCTCAGCAGCTTTATGAAGGTATAGATATTGGAAGCGAAGGTACAGTTGGTTTGATTTCTTATATCAGAACAGACAGCACCAGACTTTCTAATGAAGCAAAAAATGGAGCTAAGGATTATATTTTAAATAAATTTGGAGATAAATTCTTAAAAAGCTCGAAGAAAAAGTCTAAGAACAACTCTAATGCTCAGGATGCTCATGAGGCTATCAGGCCTACCGATACTCAGCGCACACCTGAAAAAATGAAAAAGCACTTATCAAAAGATCAATATAAATTGTATGATTTAATCTGGAAGCGATTTGTCGCCAGTCAGATGAGTCCAGCACTTTATGAGAGTATTTCAGCTCAGTTTAAGGCTGGAGATAAATATAAATTTAGAGTCAGTGGATCTCGCCTTTTATTCCCCGGTCATTTAATTTTAACCGGTAAGGAAAAAGAAGATGATATTGACCTTCCAGTTTTAAATGAAGGTGACAGTTACAGTTTGGTAGATACAAATCCCGAGCAGCATTTTACCACTCCACCTCCCAGATACTCTGAGGCGACCCTGGTAAAAACTCTGGAAGAAGAGGGAATAGGACGTCCAAGCACCTATGCTCCTACACTTTCAACTATTGAATCCAGAGATTATGTTGAAAAAGAGGGAAGATATTTTAAACCAACAGAGTTGGGAGAGACAGTAACTGAGTTATTAACCGAATATTTTCCGGATGTAACTGATGTAGAATTTACAGCTGAACTTGAAAAGCGGCTTGATGAAATTGAAAAAGGAAATGAAGAGTGGAAAAAAATCCTTAGAGATTTTTATGAGCCATTCTACGAAAGACTGGAAAACGCAAGAGAAAATATGGAAAGTGTTCAAATAGTTGAAGAAACAGATGAGGTCTGTGATGAATGCGGCAGTCCAATGGTAGTTAAATACGGACGCTATGGTAAATTCTTAGCCTGCTCCAGTTATCCAGAATGCAAAAACACAAAACCTTATTTGATTAAAACTGGAGTTGACTGTCCTGAATGTGAGGATGGCGAGATTATTGAACGGACATCCAAAAAAGGAAGAACCTTTTATGGCTGTAGTAATTACCCCGACTGTAATTTTATGAGCTGGAATAAACCGGTCAAAAAGCCGTGTCCTGAATGCGGAAGTCTGATGGTAGAAAAAACTACTAAAGCCAAAGGTAAACATTATAAATGTACCAACAAAGAATGTGGACATACTGAAAAAGCAGATTAAGTGATATTCTCAAGCTTTCTCCGGACTTTTTGTCGAACTCTGGAGAAAGCTTTTAAAAACCAGACTCAGAAAGCGTTTACAATCTGTCTCTTATACACATCT
>QBLP01000038.1 GCA_003070825.1 Halanaerobium sp.
TCTATTTTCTTTTTTTCTTCATTTAAATTAGCTTTACCACCATCATATAAAGAAATTGAACCTGCAATCGTTAGATTCCAGCTGCCATCACTAAATTCTAATTCTGATCCCTGCCAGCTATATGAACCATTTAAAGAAATCTGAGGTCGATAAGGATTACCTTCCAGATCTTTCTGCTTCTCCAGCATTTTTTGATTTACGGATAGTGACTTTAATTCAGCTCTATTTTCTAAGGCAAGGTTGATTAATTTATCCAATTCAGTTGCCGGCTCCGGATTTTTTTGTGGTGTGGAAACCTGATACATAACACTGCTGTCACCAAGCAGCTGGGCCAGCCTCTTTTTAGCAATCTGCAGCTGATTTTCAGCAGCAATTAAATCTTCTTCTGCTTTGCGCTGCTCAATTTGAGTCTGCAGCAAATCCTGTCTCAAACTCATTCCTGCTTCATTATTAACTTTTACAATTCTTAAATGTTCATTTACTACTTCCAGGGCATTTTCTCTAATCTCAACCATACCCTGAGCCTGTAGGACACCATAGTAGGCCTGAACAAGATTGAAAATACTCTGATCCAGCTGTTTTTGATATTCAATTTTGCTCATCTCAAGCCCCAGTTCAGAGATATCCTGGCCAATCCTTACTCGTCCACCCAGATAAAGCGGCTGTGATAGTGATAAGGAAGTGCTGAAGTTTGTATCGGGTGTTTCTGTCATTGGAAGACCATTTGCTGCATTATAAGTTGGGCTAAATAGTCTTTGAAAATCAATAGTCTGCTGACCTGATTCCATCTTGGTATAGGAGGTCTGCAGATTGGCTGTTGGATAATAGCCTCTTCCGCTCAGCTCAACATCTTTTTGGGCCTTTTCTATATTCTGACGGCTGTTAATCAGCTGTCTGTTGTTTTCCATTAAAATCTTTACTGCTTGTGTCAGAGTGATTTCTGTTTCTTCAGCTGCAGCCACGTTAAATGAAGCAGTTAATAGACAGAATAATAAAATCAAAATGATATACTTAGTTTTCTTCATTTTTAACCTCCCTGGAGATTCCCTGCATAATAAAATTATAAATAAATTCCACATCTTTTTCTCTACTTTCAAAATTGTAAAATAATTCCTGAGGATGAGAATTGAAAATTAATACCATAATCATCACTGCGGTGTTGTGAGAATCGTTAGTTTGCATACTTCCTTCTTTAATCCCCTGTTCAATTACAAGTTTAATAGCATTTAAGGCTGATTTATGTCTTTCAATCATTTTTTTCTGAAATTCACTGCTGATCAACTGAATATTATTTTTCAAAATATTTGCCATTTTAATATTATCCGCCAGCATACTAATACTAAAATCAACTATTTGGAATAACTTTTCCTCTGCATTTGAATCACTATTCTGGATTTCCTGATACTTTTCATGAAAATATTCTAAACCAACTAAAACTAATTCTCTAAATAAATCTTCCTTGCTGTCAAAATGCCAGTAAAGAGTTCCTTTACTCAGACCTGCTTCTTTGGCTATCATGGACATTGAGGTAGCATGATAATTATTTATTGAAAATAAGTTAAGTGCCGCTTTTAGTATTTCATCTCTTGTGTCTTTAGCCATATTATCCCCCTCTCGACTAATCGGTCAGTATAGAGTATATTATATTGAATCTGAGTAATAAAATCAAGTAAATAAGACTACAAAAATTAAAAAAATTAGTCTGCAGCTGATTTATTCTTTTTTTTTAATAATATAATATTATATAGCCCATTCCACCTATCAAAAGTTAGGTTTTAAGAATTCATAGCTTGAGATTTCAAAATAATATATTATTAAATAGTGCACTAGTTAACTGGTACACTGTTAGTATAATCTTATTTTTAAATTTTGTCAAGTGATTTTTTTAATAAACTTTGTTTTAGCTGCTTTTTTACTTTTATTTTTTTCTTTATAAATAAAAAAAGACCAAGTAGAGAATAAACCCTACTCGGCCCTTTATATTACTTACACTATTTAATTTAATAAATTTTACTTCAGATTAAAGAATGCTTCTTTACCTGCATACTGAGCTGCATCGCCCAGGCTTTCTTCAATTCTTAGCAGCTGGTTATACTTAGCAACTCTTTCTGAACGGGCAGGAGCACCAGTTTTAATCTGGCCAGTATTCATTGCAACTACAAGGTCAGCAATTGTTACATCTTCTGTTTCACCAGAGCGGTGAGATACAACAGAAGTAAATCCTGCTCTTGTAGCCATCTTAATAGTATCTAAAGTCTCAGTTAAGGAACCAATCTGATTAACCTTAATCAAGATTGAGTTAGCACTATCTTCTTCAATACCTCTCTCTAATCTTTCTACATTAGTTACAAAGAGATCATCTCCAACAATCTGCAGACGATCACCTAAATGCTCTGTTAACTGAGCCCAACCGTCCCAGTCATCTTCGTCAAGACCATCTTCCAGTGAGATAATTGGATATTTATCAATTAATTCAGCATAGAAATCTACCATTTCTTCGGAAGTTTTTTCTACACCTTCTCCAGCAAGTACATACTTACCATCTTTATAAATTTCAGATGCTGCTGCATCAATAGCAAGGTAGAAGTCTTCTCCTGCTTCATAACCGGCAGCTTCAATAGCCTCTACAATCACCTGGAGAGCTTCTTCGTTGGAACCTAAGTCAGGTGCAAATCCACCTTCATCACCAACACCGGTACCTAAACCTTTTTCCTGCAGTACCTTTTTCAGATTATGATAAACTTCTGCTCCCATCTGTAGAGCTTCGCGGAAGCTTACTGCACCAACAGGCATGATCATAAACTCCTGCAGGTCCACATTGTTGTCAGCATGTTCTCCACCATTTAAAATGTTCATCATTGGCACAGGTAGAGTTTTAGCATTCATTCCCCCAATATAGTTATAAAGGAAAGTACCTGTAGCTTCTGCTGCTGCTTTAGCAACTGCCATTGATACACCTAAAATAGCATTAGCGCCTAATTTACCTTTGTTGTCAGTACCATCTAATTCGCGCATTAAGTTATCAATATCAATCTGCTCTCTTACATCATAACCGATTAGCTCAGGTGCAATTACTTCATTTACGTTTTCAATAGCATCTAAAACACCTTTACCCAGGTAACGGTCGCCACCATCTCTTAATTCCACAGCTTCGTATTCACCAGTTGAAGCTCCGGATGGAACAGCAGCTCTACCCATTACACCATCTTCTAGTACTACTTCTACCTCTACAGTTGGGTTACCACGTGAATCTAAAATCTCGCGAGCATAAACATCTACAATTGTTGTGTTTAACATTATTAATTGACCTCCTTATAATTTTACAGCGAAACTAATTTAGATTTATTTTTGCAGAGACAGTTAAGACTGCCTCTACTTATTAATTAATTTAAGCTTGACTATTAATTATCAATAATCAGTGATTCACCAGTCATTAATTCTGGTTTTTCAATTCCTAAAATTTCTAACATTGTTGGAGCAAGATCAGCCAATTTCCCTGATGCAATACCTTTATTTTCTGGTCCACCTATATAATAAAGTGGAACTATATTAGCAGTATGAGCAGTAAATGGAGACCCATCTTCTTCTTTCATCTTCTCTCCATTACCATGGTCAGCTGTCAGTAAGGCCTGACCTCCCTTTTCTAAAATAGCAGGAACCAGTTTAGAAAGACATTCGTCCACTGTTTCTACAGCTTTAATAGCTGCATCCATATAACCTGTATGTCCTACCATATCAATATTAGCATAATTTAAGATAATCACATCATATTCATCAGCTTCAATTTTTTCTAAGAGCTTATCTGTTACTTCATAAGCACTCATTTCTGGCTGCATTTCATAGGTTGCAACCTGTGGTGAAGGAATTAAAATTCTGTCTTCACCTTCATTCGGCTCTTCAACTCCTCCATTAAAGAAAAATGTTACATGGGCATATTTTTCAGTTTCAGCAATTCTGAGCTGTTTTAAGCCTTCCCGGCTTAATACTTCTCCCAGTCCATCTTTAATTTCTACAGGTTCAAAAGCAACCGGCAGATCAAATTCTTCATCATATTCTGTCATGGTAACATAATATAAGTCTTTGGGATGTTCAGGAGCACGCTCAAAACCTTCAAAACCATCAATTGTTAAAGCCTGAGTTATCTGACGCGCTCTATCAGCTCTAAAGTTAAAGAAAATTACAGAATCATGATCCTTCATTTCACCTACAGGCTCACCGTTTTCAGTAATTACTGTTGGCACAACAAATTCATCTTCCACATCCTCTTTATAAGAAGCTTCTACAGCCTCAATGGCATCTTCTGCCTTATTTCCTTCTCCCAGCACTAACATATCATAGGCCTTTTTAGTTCTATCCCAGCGGTTGTCACGGTCCATTGTGTAGTAACGACCACTGACAGTTGCAATTTTACCGATTCCTACTTCGTCCAGTTCTGCCTGCAGTTGTTCTAAATAGCCTGTACCGCTGGCAGGAGGAGTATCTCTCCCATCAAGAATCGGATGAATATATACTTTCTCTAAACCGGCCCGATCAGCCATCTCAATCAGTCCAAAAAGATGTTTAATATGGCTGTGCACACCACCATCAGATAGAAGTCCAATTAAATGCAGTGCTCCATCATTTTCCTTTGCATGTTCTACTGCTTTTTTTAGAACTTCGTTCTCTAACAGATGTTTTTCTTCTACAGCTTTATTAATTCTTGTAAAATCCTGATAAACTATGCGGCCAGCACCAATATTTAAGTGTCCAACCTCAGAATTACCCATCTGACCTTCTGGTAAGCCAACAGCCTCTCCAGATGGTTTTAAGATTGAATGGGGATAATCTTGATTTAATTTATCTAAGAAAGGAGTATCTGCCTGATAAACAGCATTTCCTTCCGCATTTTCGTTTATTCCCAGCCCATCTGCAATAATCAGGGCCAGTGGTTTGGGTCTTGCCATAAATAATCCTCCTTATAATATATCTTATTTACTTATAGATTTCGGCAGTTTTTAAAATAATTTCAGAAAAAGAATCTGCTGCCAGGCTGGCTCCACCAACTAAAGCACCATCAATTTCTTCCTGAGCCATAATTTCTTCTACATTATGTGGTTTAACACTTCCACCATACTGAATTCTAATCTTATCAGCAGCTTCAGGATATTCTTTTCTAATGTTTTTTCTAATAATTCCAATTACACGATTAGCTTCTTCAGCAGAAGCAGTTTCTCCTGTACCAATAGCCCAGATTGGTTCATAGGCAATTACCACATCTTCTACCTCATCTTCACTTAGACCAGCAAGTGCAGAATCAACCTGAAAGTTAACTTTGGCTTCTATTTGATCTGCCTTTCTTTCTTCTAAAGTTTCTCCAACACAGACAATTGGCTTCACACCATGTTCAAGTGCAGAAAGAACCTTCTTATTTACCTCATAATCACTTTCACCAAATATTTCTCTGCGCTCGGAATGACCAACAATTGTATACTCGATACCACTATCAGCAAGCATCTTCGCAGATATTTCGCCAGTATAAGCACCTGAGTCTTTCCAGTAAATATTTTCGGCACCTGTTACAATATCACTGCCCTGAGCAGCTTCCTTAACAGTTGTTAAACAGAGAGCGGTTGGGCAAATACCCATTTCTACATTTTCTACACCTTTAACTTTATCTTTTAAAGCGGTTATCATTGCTTCAGCTTCTTCAACATTTTTATTCATTTTCCAGTTTCCACAAATAAATGGTTTACGCATTAATATTCCTCCTCAAACTCTGCCCAAATGCAAAGTTTTTGTTTAGAATTTTTTTGAATAATTAATCGTTATTCTTAGTTTATTCTACTAAATGAACTTAATAAAATTACTCAACATCGTCCAGTGCAGCAACACCAGGAAGTTCTTTACCTTCAAAGAACATCAGAGAAGCTCCACCACCGGTAGAAATATGACTCATCTTATCAGCCACTCCAGCCTGATTGATTGCTGCGGCAGAATCTCCTCCACCAATTACTGAATGAGCATCTGATTCAGCCAGAGCTTTTGCTAATTCCACTGTACCGTGAGCAAATTTCTCCATCTCAAATACTCCTAAAGGTCCATTCCAGATTACTGTTTTGGCATTTTTTATAATTTTCTTGTAGTTTTCTAAACTCTGAGGGCCACCACAGTCC
Organism: Halanaerobium sp.; assembly: GCA_003070825.1. Lineage (GTDB taxonomy): Bacteria > Bacillota > Halanaerobiia > Halanaerobiales > Halanaerobiaceae > Halanaerobium. Next base: position 6,153 of record QBLP01000038.1, read on the forward strand.
AGAATCTGCCAGCCAGCAGGAACTTCTTTTACAGATACTGTTTTTGTGTTAGCATCATTGGAAAAATCATCAGCAATTACTACATCAATTGGAAGCACAATTTCTACTCCCTTTTCTTCAGCTTCAGTCATTAATTCTTTAGCCAGATCAACTTTGTCAGCCTCAACTAAAGAATCTCCAACTTCATAACCTTTTGCCATCAGAAATGTATTGGCGATTCCCCCAGCAACAATTAATTGATCAACTTTATTGATCAGATTCTTAATCACATCAATTTTATCAGAAACTTTAGCGCCACCCATTATGGCAACAAAAGGACTTTCCGGATTTTCCATTACCTCACCCAGAGCATTTAATTCTCTCTGCATTAAGAAACCAGCAGCAGATGGTAAGTATTCTGTTACCCCAACTGTAGTGGCATGAGCTCTATGGGCAGCACCAAAAGCATCATTGACATAAAGGTCAGCAAGTGATGCTAATTCTTTCGCGAATTCTGGATCATTTTTCTTTTCACCTGCATGGAAACGGCTGTTTTCTAAGACTAAAACTTCACCGTTTTTAAGACTGTCAGCTGCCTTTTTAACTTCGTCACCAATACAGTCATCAGCTTTTTTAACTTCTTTGTTTAATAAATTAGCCAGTTCTTTAGCAACTGGATCCATTCTTAACTCATCTTTTGGCTCTCCACCCGGGCGACCCAAATGAGAGATAAGTAATACTTTTGCTTCTTCTTTAATTAAATACTCAATTGTTGGCAGAGCTGCTTTAATTCTGGTTGTATCACCAACAACTCCATCTTTAAGAGGAACATTAAAATCTACTCTAACTAAAACTTTCTTTCCTTTAAAATCCATATCTTTAAGTGTTTTTTTCATTTTTAATACCTCCATATTAATTAGCAGTTACTAATTTTTTGACAGCTATCTTAAAAGGCTTAATATCTATCTCTAAAAATAAGGCAAAAAAATTTATTGAGAAAATTTCAGGGCAGGCAACTATGCCCCACCCTGAAATGATTTTTATATTTAAATTACAGCTTTAATGATAAATCTACAACTCTATTTGTATAACTTAATTCGTTGTCATACCAGGAAATAACTTTAACCATATTGCCATTAACTACCATAGTTGACTGAGCATCAATTTTAGAAGATTCGAACTGTCCCATAATATCTCTGGAAACTAATTCATCTTCAGTATAGCCTAAAATACCTTTCATTTCACCTTCTGCTTTTTCTTTAAACATTGCATTTACTTCTTCAGCAGTTACATCTTTCTCTAAAGTAAATACTCCATCAACACAGGAGCCATCAGGTACTGGAACACGAATAGCCATACCGTCAATTTTACCATCTAACTCAGGCAGTACTTTTGTTGTTGCAATAGCAGCACCTGTAGTTGTAGGAATAATGTTTTCAGCAGCTGCTCTACCTCTTCTTGTTTTTCCAGCTGGCATATCTAGGATAGCCTGACTGGTTGTATAACCATGAACAGTTGTGATTAATCCTTTTTCGATTCCAAACTCATCGTTAAGAGCCTTAGCTAAAGGAGCTAAACAATTAGTTGTACAGGAAGCATTGGAAACAATTAAGTCATCATCGCTGAGATCGTCATCATTAACACCAAGTACAATAGTATTATCAATCTCATCTTTAGCAGGTACAGTTAAAAGAACTTTTTTCGCACCAGCTTCAATATGCTGCATTAACTGAGCTTTTTTGCGGAATACACCAGTAGATTCAATTACTACATCAATGTCATTTTCGCCCCATGGTAGTTCTTTAGGATCTTTAATAGCAGTAACTTTAATTGTTTTACCATTAACTACTAAGTTTCCAGCTTCAACCTCTACTGTACCATCAAAACGACCATGTACAGAGTCATATTTAAGTAAATAAGCTAAATTTTCAACATCAACTAAATCGTTAATTGCAACGATTTCAATGTCTTCTCCTCTTTTTTCAACTAATCTTAAGTAACCTCTACCAATACGTCCAAATCCATTAATTGCTACTTTTTTCATTATTTTATTCCTCCTTATAATATGTTGAACATTTACATAAATTAATTTACTAAACAAAGACTTAAAAAATTTGAAAGTTTATAACCTGCTGATTCTAATCTGCCAGCCTGTCTTCGGCCTCACCCCCCTTAAGAGAGATAATTTTTCGGGCTGTAATTTCATCAGTAATTAAAATATCCTGGTATTTAGGAGAAACTGCAGAAATAATAGCTTCTGCCTTATTTTCTCCACCTGCAACAACAATCACTTTATTTATTGCCTGCAGATCATCAAGATTCAAACCAACACTGGTAGTGGAATAGATAATCTCACCCCGGGAGTTAAAATAAAATCCAAAAGCCTCTCCCACGGCACCGGCATTAAGGAGATCATTGATTTCTTTTTCGTCCATCCCCCGTCGGCCTGCCATATCTTTAGCTGTTCCTACTCCGTGAATCAAAATATTGGCTCTTTTTAAAATTTCCAGAGTTTTTTTAATTGTTGGTTCTTTTGTTATATGATAAATATTTTCTTCAGCCATATTGTCCGGAATATGCAGGAGATGATAGCTGCCGCCTAGCTTTTTGGCAATTTTAGCAGCAATCGTATTAGCCTGTATTTCAACATCCTCACCCAGTCCACCTCGGCCGGGAACTACTGTCACATCCCTGGATTCAGCGCTGTAGGTCATCTCTGCTGCAACCTGGGCCAGGGTTGTCCCACCCGTCACAGCAAGAATGTCTCCATTTTTAATTTCCTGCTGTAAAAGCTGTGAGGCCATTCTACCAATCTCGGCCTTTAAATCTCCGGCCGGAACTGCGCCATTAACCAGCTTAACTTTTTTTAATCCCAGAATATTTTCCAGTCTATTTTCTAAATAACTGATATCTCGTAACTCTTTGATGTACTCATCTAATTCTATCAGAAATTCTTCTCCAATTCTAGTAATTTGAGTACCTGCCGGGGTAATAGTTATAAAGGCATTTTTTTCAAAAAACTCCAGATCATTACGAATTGTTCTTTCACTCAATCCTAATATCTTTGCTAGAGCTCGTCTTCCAATAGGCTGATTGTAATATATACCACGTAAAATATTATATCTTTGCTGGGCTGTCTTAACAATTTCCGGTACAATTTTCTGCTGAATTTTAAACAGTTTATTCATGTTTAACCTCCGAGCTGGAACGTTTTTGTCCAAATGGAACATAATTGTCCCGATACAGCCAAAAACAAAGCTGATTTTTAAATCAGCAGCAAGTTTGATTTATTTTTAACTTCCAAATGTATTATATCATCTCCTGAGATAATTTCAAGTTAAATTTTGGGCAATTTTTTTAATTCTTCGCAAACGATGATTAACTCCCGATTTACTGAGATCTAAAATTTCACCCAGCTCTTTTAAAGAGGCATAAGGATTTTCTCTTCTAACCTCAGCCATTTCCTGCAGACCGGGGCTCAATGACTCCAACCCTTCTTTGCGCTCTATAATATCTATATACTCCAGCTGATCCATAGCTGCAGAAACAGATTTCTCTAAATTTGCAGTTTCAAAATTCACCCGCCGATTAACATCATTTTTTAACTCTTTAACAATATGATCATTTTCCATTTTAAGCATTGCCTGATGAGCTCCAATAATATTTAAAATCTTAACTACTTCAGCATAGCTCTTAAAATAAATTACATGATAACCCTTGTGTTGAGTCTGATGAGCTTCTAATTCAAATTTAGCCAGTAAAATTTTCAAATCTTCAGCTACACTTTCACGCTCACAGCGAAATTCAAGGTGATATTCGCTCTGAGGTTTATTAACTGATCCCCCACCTAAAAATAAACCGCGTAAATAAGCCTGAGATAATTGGCGAGAATTCAAATATTCATCTTTAATGTGAAAAACTAAACTATTATCCGGGGTTAGAAATCCCAGTTCCAGTAGAAATTCTCTCACACCTGGCTGTGGTGTAACAATAATATCGTAACTATGGCTTAAATTAAATCTTTTATCCTGTCTGACTCTGATCTCGATACTGAAACCAAACCGCTCCTTAATCAGGGAATAAATTCTGCGGGCTAAATTACCATGATAAAGAGTAATCTTAACAGCCAGATGTTTATTTGAGATTTGAATCGACCCATCTATCCTGATTAGAGCCGCCAGTTCGGCCAGCTGCTCAGAGTAATCATATTTATCTTTATGTGTTAATTCTTCCTTAACCTGATCAGTAAAAGACATTTTTATCACCTTTTAAATCTTAATTAATGAAATTAGTTTGTAATCTCCTGTTGTTAATTATATTTCTTATTTAAATCATAAATAAGTTCTGCCAGTGCATCCGGATCATGGCGCAGATAGCTGTCTTTTTTTAAGAGATCAGCTTCAATAACCTTTACTCCCAGTTTCTCTAACTGCTGATGATCTATCTTAACTGGGTAAGCACCTTCTGCTTCATATTTCTTTCTCAGTTTAGCTGTACCCTGACGATTGTTGACAACAATATAGTCAAAAACTCCACTACCACAGTGATCAATGATTGCTCGAGCATGATCAGCTGCTGTATAACCATCGGTTTCTCCAGGCTGAGTCATCACATTACAGATATATAGTTTTAAGGCACTACTATTTTTAATTTCTTCTGTAATTCCTTTCACCAGCAAATTGGGCAAAATACTGGTATAAAGACTACCCGGGCCAATCACTATTACATCTGCTTTTTGGATTGACTCTTTTACTTCTGGAGTAGTACTTGCATTTTCAGGATACAAAAAAACTTTATTGATTTCTTTATCATAGACTGGAATAGCAGATTCGCCCATTCTTTCTTCCTGATCGTGATAAACTGCCCCCAATTTAATATCTTCGTTAGTAGCAGGTAGAACTTTACCCCTAATAGCCAGAACTTTGCTGGAAGCTCTAACTGCTTCCTCAAAATCTCCTAAAACCTCAGTCATAGCAGCAATATATAAATTACCAAAGCTGTGACCTTCAAGCCCACCTTCAGATTCAAAGCGGTGTTGAAATAATTTCTCCATTAAAGGTTCTCTATCAGCCAGTGCAACCAGGCAGTTACGAATATCTCCAGGTGGTAAAATACCCATTTCATCTCTTAAACGACCTGAACTACCACCATCATCAGCCACTGTGACGACTGCTGTCAGATTGTCACTATTTTTTTTCAGGCCCCGCAGGAGATTTGATAAACCGGTACCACCACCAAAAGCAACAATTTCTGGTCCCTTATTTGACCTTCTTTTTTCATATAATAAATCAAGAATTTCTCCATTAGGAGTTATATGGGTATTAAATTCTGATTTGATTTTTAGCAGAGAATAATAAGTCAAACTAATCCCACTTAAAATCATAAACAAAGCAGTCAATTTAAGCACAAAACCGGCCTGATGACCAAATATATTGTTGAGCATTAAAAGCAGCTGATTTGTAACATAGACACTTATGTCAAAACCAAATAAAGGAGTTATTCCAATACCTGTCTCTTATACACATCT
>QBLP01000295.1 GCA_003070825.1 Halanaerobium sp.
TCAGAAACTAAGGTAAAAGGTTTAATAAATTTACTAGCTTCTAATGAGCAATTCTCATATACTACCGGAATCTCTCATTTGAGTTTATTAAGCCAGGAAAAGCAGGATTCTGCAAGCAGAATAATCGATGATTTACGTTATGACGGTAAGTTTTCAACTAGAGGGAAAAGTTTTAATAGTCATTTATGGCTGGTTAATAAACTTTATACTGATTATAAAGAGCTCGTTTATAATATTGAAAAGAATTATTATATTAGCATTGAAAACAATAAATTAATGGGGCTTCCCATTAATATTGAATTTAAAAGAGATGATTTGTCAGCAGAATATATAATTAAGGCAATCTTTTCTAATAAAAAGCCTTTTAAACTCTGGGGTTATGCAGATAAAATTGATGATGGTTATTATAAAGTGCTTGCTGTAGATCTTCATAATGGCAATCAGGGAAATAAAATTAATTTTGAAATAACTAAAGACTTTATTTCAATTTATCTATCAAAAAAGAATTGTGGGAATACAATAGCGAGACTTGTCTGTAATATTCAGCAGTATTTAGATTCTCAAATAAAAGTCTGGGGAGGTAAGGATGATGAGCTATTCTGATGATTATAACCAATTAAATGCCTTAAGAAATTTGATTAGTGATCAAGCAAATACAGCTGAAGGACAAATGAGCATTTTTGATAATTAATAAAAAAAGACAGTGATCAATTTGAGGAGTAGTTCTTAGTTTTATTTGAGGACTGCTCTTTTTAAATGGGTCTTGTTTTTAGGTCAGCTTTTTGACAATGGCCTGGGGAACAGTAATTGGGGGAATCACTACCTATCTCGGTGGTGCCCGTAACCTGCTGGCAGTTGGACTTTTAGAAAAACACTACGGTATTTCGATTGGTTTTTTTGAATGGATCAAATACAGCTGGCCGCTGCCCTTTCTCTTATTAATTGTTTTTGCAGTGATCATTACTAAATTTGCGGAAATTGATATTCAGGATACCTCCCGCTCTCTAAAAAAATTGAAGTCAAAGTCAGAGGCCAGAGGAGATTTATCTAAGGCTGAGAAAAAACTGATTCTAATTTTAGGAGCAGTAGTTTTAAGCTGGTTATTTTTATCAAACCTAATCAATATCGCTATCACAGCTCTGCTGGGTGGAGTTTTAGTTGTCGCCTTTAAGGTTGTTGGCTGGCAGGAAGTAGAAGCCTATGTTAACTGGGGAGTAATTTTAATGTATGGGGGAGCAGTTGTGGTTGCCTCTTCCTTAGTAGAAACAGGAGTAACTGACTGGATGGCAGAGAGATTCTTTTCCCAGCTGGAGCTGGCACCTTTTCTATTTATTGTCCTATTAGCAATCTTCACCTCAATTTTAACTGAAGGTGTAAGTAATGTAGCTTCTGTGGCAGTAATTCTGCCTCTTGCTTTCAGTGCTGCTGAAGCCTACAGTTTAAACCCGGTTCTTTTAACTCTATCTGTAGCTTTATCTGGAGGACTGGCCTTTTTACTGCCGATGGGAACTCCACCCAATGCGATTGCCTTTTCTTCTGGCTATTATCAGATCAAAGATGCTCTAAAATGGGGTCTGCTGCTTAAAGTGATCGGCTGGTTGATCTACATTTTAGTTGCCAGATTCTACTGGCCGCTGATTGGACTGGAGATTTTTATCTAAACAGCTTTAAAATCTTGCTGGTTAAAGGTATAATGATTGCGAATGCAGGAATTAATTAAATCGAATTCAAAAAATTGATAAAGACTTGTGAGGGATAAATAAATGAAAAAGTATATGCTGATCTTATTCAGTTATGGTGGTTTAAAGAAAATTAATCAACATTTAGAAAAAAAGCTGCAGCCAGAGGATAAGCTTTTAGTTAGAGCTTTAATGCTCGAGGAAGTGCCAAAGCTTTTTGAGCATTTAATTTCTGATGTCGGCTTTTTAGGTGAAAAGGTAGTTAGTGATGTTGAAGACTCTGTTGTTGATATCTATCAAGAAAATGCTAAAGATTATTTAGCTGAGCTTGCAGAAATGGCAGCAGCAAAAGATTTTGAACTTGATAAGAAGTTGATTGAAGAAGAGGATTTAGAAAAGCTTAAGGCAGAGCTAAAAAGATCTAAGCTGGATGGAATATTTATTAACTTTTCCAACAACGAGTTTGTTTCTAACCAGGTTAAAGAAGATGAGCTGAAAAAATGGCTGCAGGAAATTGAGCTGCCCCTGGATATCTTTTATGATGGGGAGAAGAAAAAATAATGTGCAGCTACCGTTTATGGAACCAATTTTTACCAAAAGAAATAGAATAACAAACTATTAATTAATGCCCTTTGATTAGGGCATTTTTAATTTGATAAACAATTAATTATTTTACTTTATTTCCAAATTATTCTATGATATACTTTTTATAGTATAAATA
>QBLP01000296.1 GCA_003070825.1 Halanaerobium sp.
AGATGTGTATAAGAGACAGCTCTTAAGATCTCCGCTTCCAGATAAATTCCTTTTAACTCTTCTATTATTTTTTCAGTTCCCACTCCAGCCGGAGAAATAAAACTACTGCTACATTCTGGACACTTCTCAGGCATCTCTTTTTTAAGACCACAGTGATGACAGATTAATTTTTGTTTTTCCTGGTGATAATTTAAAGAAATATCGCAGCTGTCACACTTGATTACATGTCCGCATTTTCGACAGATCACATAATTTGCTGAACCACGTCTATTTAAAAATAGAATAGTTTTATTACCTGCTGATAATTCAGCTTTAATTGCCTGCTTTAATTTTTGACTTAAATTATCAAGATTTCCTTTTTCTACTTCTTTTCTCATATCAATAATCTCTGTTTTAACTTGATCAGCCTCAGCCTTGAATTTTAACTGCCGAAGTTTTCCCTGCTTAACAAGATCTTTGCTCTCCAGTGAGGGAAGAGTTGATTCTAAAACTAAGATTGAGTCTTTATTTTTAAGACGTTTTGCAGCAATCTGACGAGAATGATAAAGTGGATGCTCCTGAGATTTATAGCTGTCATTATTTTCTTCCATAACAATAACTGCATCGACTTTTTTAAAAGGTGCAAATACAGCTGATCTTGCTCCAACAGCAATCTGAACTTCTCCTTTTTTAATCTGCTGCCACTGATCAAATCTTTCTCCCTGGGTCAGACTGCTGTGCAAAAAAGCAATTTTTCCAGAAAAATATTTTTTTGATGATAAAATTCTTCTTTAAGCTGATGCAGTTCCTTTACTGGCTTTTGAATTAGTCTCAGGCCAGCTTCAGTTTTTCTTAACGAAAGCTCTCTGGGGATTGACATCATCCCTCTCCAGCCATCTGTTGGAATATCTTCAGCATAAGCAATATTATTCATCCAGCCAAGCCAGACTCTTCTCCGGTCTGGCATATCAGACCAGCTCTGCAGAGCATATAAATCCTGACCAAAATCAACTTTATGTGATTTTTGAGAGTCAGTTTCAAACTTAACTCCATCAAATTCTCCGATAAAATATTGAGTTGAAACTCCTGCTTCTCCACCCTGCTGGTCTCCAACCTGCAGAATCCATTTTTCTTTTTCCTGGTTACTTACTTCAATTTCATTATTCTCTTCAACTGGAAGTTTAAATAAATCCGGACATTCCCAGACCCCACCATGACTTCCTAGTTCAGAACCAAATTCACTTAAATATTTCCATTCTTTTAAATCAGGAGAATTATAAAATCTGACTCGATCATCACAGGCAACAACCATCACCCATTTTTCAGTCTCCTGATGCCAGATAACCTTAGGATCACGAAAATCTTCAACCCCATAATTTTTAATTACAGGATTTCCTTCATATTTTGTCCAGCTGCGTCCATTATCCTTACTGTAAGCAATTGCCTGCTGCTGCAGTGGACCTTCTTCCCGCTCTAGATGAGTGGTATAAATAGCTACCAGTCCTTCGCCACCATCAAAAAATCCTGTAGTATCATTTTTATCTACTACTGCTGAACCGGAAAAAATCATACCCAGCTTTTGATCCGGTTCAAGCGCAATCGGCAGGTGCTCCCAGTGAATTAAGTCCTTACTGACAGCATGGCCCCAGTGCATTGGACCCCAGACTACATCTGCCGGATTATACTGATAAAAAAGATGGTATTCTCCTTGATAATAAACCATCCCATTTGGGTCATTTGACCAATTTTTTTCTGGACTAAAGTGATACTGAGGTCTATATTTTTCTTTATATAAATTATTTGTAATCATTTTATCCATCCTTCATATATTAAATATACTAATTGCTTTCTATCTTATCTTCTAAGCTCTTTTTCTATTTTTTATTCCTTTTAATTCAAGTGAGTCTTTAAAGTGACAGGCCGCAAAATGTTCACCTTCAATATTTTCCCACTCAGGTTTTTGCTCCTTACACTTCTCTTCTGCATAGGGACAGCGAGTTCTGAAAATACATCCTGATGGTAAATTAATAGGATCAGGTGTAGAACCCTCCAGTACTATTCTATTTCTTCTCTGTCCTGCTCTTGGTACTGCTGATAAAAGTGCTTCCGTATAAGGATGGTGGGGATTTCTTAATAGCTCTTCTCTTTCTCCAATCTCCACAATATTACCCATATACATAACAGCAATTCTATCTGAGACATAACGAATAACTCCCAGGTCATGAGAGATAAATAAAAATGTTGGCTCTTTGACAAATGTTGTGAAATCTAAATAGCACCGTTTGAATCAAGTTATCTCTTTAATTTTTTGAATTGCTCTTAAATACTTAGCAATGATAA
>QBLP01000297.1 GCA_003070825.1 Halanaerobium sp.
GCTTATGCCTATCAAATAACTACTTTCATAACAGTAGCTGCTGCAGCATTATTCTACTTTGTAGTTTTATTACTGCTGCAGGAAATTAAGTATCAGGATTTAGCTGTGATACCTGTTTTTGGTGAAAAACTGGCTAATTTGTTAAAAAGATGGAGTTTTCTAAAGGATTAATTTTATTTTAATAATTTTATGATATAATTTATATGTTCCAGCTTAAATTTTTGAGGAGGTAACAGCTTGGATGTCAGAAAAAGGAAATCAATTTTAAAAGAGTTAGATAAATTAATAGAGATTATGGCTGTTTTAAGAGGCCCGGATGGTTGTCCCTGGGATAAAAAGCAGGATTATCATTCAATCAAAGAGAATATTATAGAAGAAGCCTATGAAGTTGTCGAGGCTCTGGAACGAAATGATGTTGAAGCATTTAAAGAGGAATTAGGAGATCTTCTGCTGCAGGTTGTTTTTGAATCTCAAATTGCATATGAAAAAGACGATTTTGACTTAGCTGATGTTGCAAGAGTTTTAAGAGAAAAACTTATTCGACGTCATCCTCATGTTTTTGCTGAGGTGGATGTTGATGGTTCTGAAGAAGTGTTAAGGAACTGGGAGCGGATTAAGAAGGAAGAGAAAGAGAAAAACAGTCAATTCAATTCTCTAATGGATAAATTTAATCAGGGGCAGAGTGCTTTGAATCAGGCCTATGATATTCAAAAAATTGCTGCGGAAGTGGGCTTTGATTGGGATGAATTGGAACCTGTTTTAGATAAAATCGAAGAAGAACTGGGTGAGTGCAAAGAAATCATTGGAGCAAATCCGGACAATACCTTGTTTGCCGATCAAAATTTAAATCAGGCTCAGCAGCAAAACCTTGAGGAGGAAATAGGGGATCTGTTATTTGCTGTAGTTAATCTTGCCCGCTTTAAGGAAATCAATCCAGAAATTGCATTACTTAAAACTATTCTAAAGTTTAAAAACAGATTTAAATTTATAGAAGAAAAAATAATGGCTGAAAAAGCTGAGTTTGAAGATTATAATTTAGAAGAATTAGATGAATTCTGGAAGCAGGCAAAAAATCAGGAATAAAAATTATACAGGAGGATTAAAAGAATGAAAAAGAAATTTATTATTTCCACAATCATTATGACAGTATTTTTCAGTTTTGTACTTATTACACCAACTTTAGCTTTTGATATTGAACCTGAATCTGCTATTTTGCTAGAGGCAGAAACTGGCCAGGTTTTATTTGAAAAAAATGCTGATCGAGTTTTGCCACCGGCAAGCATTACTAAAATCATGCCTCTTTTAATAGCTATGGAAAAACTAGAAGAGGGGAGTATTTCTTTAGATGACCAGGTAACTATTAGCCGTTATGCAGAGTCAATGGGAGGATCTCAGATCTTTTTGGCCGCAAATACCCAGGTTAAGCTGGAAAAATTGCTTAAAGCGGTAACAATTGCTTCTGGTAATGATGCCAGTGTTGCAGTTGGTGAGTATATTGCTGGTACATACAGTAACTTTATTGCTATGATGAACGATAAAGCAGAAGAGCTGGGGATGGACTCTACAAATTTTGCTAATTCAACTGGTCTACCTGATCCCAATCATTATTCTACAGCAAGAGATATTTCGATTATGGCCAGGGAATTAGCTAAATATCCGCAGGTCCTGGAGTGGGCATCTATCTGGACTGAGACAATTCAGCTTCCCGGCAGAGATGCAATGTTAGTTAACACCAATAGTTTAATTAATAAATATCCAAGTATGGATGGTTTAAAAACAGGACATACCCAGGAGGCTGGTTTCTGTCTTGCTTCAACAGCTCAAAAAGGTGATGTCCGGCTTATTTCTGTTGTTCTGCAGGGAGATACGCTAAATGAAAGAGAAGAGGCAACAACAAGGCTTCTTGATTATGGCTTTAATGCATTTTCTAAAAGACAGATAGCTGCTGCAGGTGATCAGATTCAAAATATTCCTGTTGAAGAGTCTGCAGATAGGGCTGCTGTAGGAGAAATAGCTGAAGATTTATATATTATGGTGCAAAAAGGCAAAGAACAGGAAATTTCGCAGGAAGTTGAAGTTGATGATTCTTTGGCTGCTCCAATAGAAAAAGGTGGAGTACTTGGAAAATTGACTGTTTATCGCGGCGAAGAAGCTGTTGAATCTGTAGATGTTGTTGCAGTCGAGGATATTGAGCGTGCAAATATTTTTGTTAGGCTTTGGAGAAAAGCAATTGGCTTTGCTCAGGGGTTGCTTTCTTAGAACTTTAACTTACAGCGGTAATAGTTTAACAGATCTAAGGACTACATCTAAAATATTAAAAAAGACCAAATGATTATATTCCCTCTATTCATTATTATTG
>QBLP01000298.1 GCA_003070825.1 Halanaerobium sp.
TTTTTTTTGATTTAATTCATTAATCATTGAATTTATATCTATATCTAAGCATCATATCCTGTCTGTAATTACCAAATTTTTTGCCAAAAAGATTGACACCACCAACATTGCGGGCGTCTTCCTTAACCCCAATTTTAACATCAATAAAATCTTCATCTTCAATCTTAAGATCAGCTAAAGTTACATCCGAAATCTGATTGCCGTCAATAAATGCTCCCTCTTCTGTAACCTGCCAGATTTTTAATAACCCGTGCTGAGTTTGATCAAAATACCACCAGTCAGGATTTAAAATACCCCTTTTCTCACCAAAATCTCCGGGAGAAGTCCAGACACCAATTTCAACTCCATTGATCCAGATTGAAATATCAGATGGCCAGTCTTCGTTATAATCTGAAGTTTCGGAACAAATCTCCATACTCAACTCTAATTTTGTTGCCTGAGAATTATTGGGCAGATTATTTGGAAAAACATATTTTACATAACCCTTACCAAACCAGAGAATCTGGGCATGAATATGCTCTGGGTGGAGAAATGACTTAACATCATCCAGCTCGCCAATCACCGCTTTCTCTGAAGCCAGACCACAGGTAGGACTGACATCAAAGTCTTTATAATTACCAATTGGCATTGAGGTTTCAATTAAATTTTTATCCTTTAATTCTCTGTTTCCAGGCAGGTTAACTAAAATTTTATCATAGTTTAAACTGCAGATCTTTTGAGACCCGTGATTACCTGGTCGATACTCAGTTTCGATCAGACCTGCCTCCTCCAGCTTTTTAATATTAACAGTTACTGAGGAAGCTGGCATATCTATATATTCAGAAATCTGATTTAAGTTCATATCTTCATTCTGTAAGACTTCTAATATTCTCATTCTTGATTCCGAGCCAAGGGCTTTTAAGACCTCAATAATTTGCTCTTCATCCTTTAATTCCATTATATTACCCTTCATTTTAATCACTCCAATTGCTTTTTGCTAATTTTATTTTAACAATTATTGAATTAAAAAGCAATTACAAAATTAAAAAAAGAGCCGTCTCCGGCTCAATTGATTTTAAAATTTAACTGCTTCTCCAATTTCAGCAGATTTATAAATTGCATCCAGAATTTGCGCTACCACAACTGCCTCTCTGGCTTTAACCGGCGGCTCTTTGTCCTCTCTCACAGCCTCAATCCAGAGTTTCATCTCCCTCTCACCTGGATCTTCATTGGCTGAACTGGCTGTAGATATTTCCTCTTTATATAATCTGCCATCCTTTTCGCCATTGATCCGGAGTCCATTGATATTATCCGCTCCGGCTTTTCTGCCGCTTAATACAGTCTTAATGTCATAGTCCTCTGGAGTATTTAAAGCCCAGCTGCATTCTAAGAAGATTGTAGTTCCATCTTCCATGATGATGTGAGCAACTGCAGCATCTTCGACCTCAAATTTTTCTTTTTCCCAGGGTCCAAAATAATTGGCTTCACTGCTTTCTTCTGCCATCTCATTAAATACATTTGCCAGCACAATCTTAGGCTGATAATTATCCAGCAGCCAGAGGGTTAGATCAAGTGAGTGGGTACCAATATCGATTAGAGGTCCTCCTCCCTGAATTTCTTTGTCCAGAAAATAGCCCCAGGTCGGCACACCTCGCCGCCTTAATGCCAGTGAGCGGGCAAAATAAACTTTTCCCAGTTTACCACTTTCGACCAGTTCCTTAAATAAAATATTTTCTGCCTTAAAACGATTCTGATAGCTGACAGATAATTTTTGCCCGGTCAATTGAGCTGTTTGATACATCTGCTCTGCTTCTTCAGCGTTTAAAGCCATCGGTTTTTCACACATTACGTCTTTACCGGCCTTAAGCGCTGCAACCGAAATTTCTGCATGGGAGTTGTTTGGAGTGCAGATATGAACAAGATCAAGCTGCTCATCCTCCAGGAGCTTTTTATAATCTGTAAAAACCCTGGAAACTTCTGCCCCAAATTCCGCAGCTGCTCGTTTTGCTTTTTCTATACTTCGGTTGCAGAAAGCTGTCATTTCTACATTTTTTAATTTATTAAGTCCCGGCATATGTTTGCTAAAAGCAATATCACCACAACCAATTATTCCAACTTTCAACTTTTTCTGCATAATATTAGTGCCCCTTCCTCTACTAATTTAAATTCAATTTTAATCAGATTTTTTTCTTTAAAATTTTCCAGATTGACTTTGCTGCTTTAACTGCATTTCTACCCAGAGAATGATTGCTGTAAGCACTTTCGACAAAAATATCTGTCAGATCATTAATCTCTTCTTTTAAATTCTGATATTTTTCTTCCAGATAACTGCTGTATTCATAAGGCGTTGAAGCGGGATCTTTTCCCATCC
>QBLP01000039.1 GCA_003070825.1 Halanaerobium sp.
GTTTAAATTAACTTTATTTTAAATCAGCAAAGAGAAGAAAGAGGAGGATCATAAAGATGAATAAAAAATTAAAAGTATCAATTGTTTCCGGTGCCCTGCTGGGAGTCATCTGCATTATCGGTGGAGGAATTAGAATGGGCTTCAGCGGCAATGAGCTTTATCTATTTGCCCTCTGGTATAACAGGTTAATTATGGGTATTTTAATTGGTCTAACTAAAATGAAACCCGGACTTGAAGGGCTAATTAAAGGTGGAAATCTGGGCTTAATGGTTTCTCTTGCTTTCTATCTTTCCACAGGTATGACTGATCGGATTTCATTTTTTGCTGGTATTATTTACGGAGTGATTATTGTAGCAGTGGCCAGAAAATATGAATAGATTAAAAAGCGCAGCAGATATAATTTGGGGTGATTAAAATTAAGGTAATTAATTTTGAAAAATATTTAAAAAAATATGAAGAGACAACAGGACTTTATCCAGAAGAGTTAATGAAGATCGGGGAGAAATATCATCAAAAAGAATACTTAACTAAAGAAGAATTATACCAGCTGGCTCATTTGAATTCCACCCGCAGTTCCTACCATGTCAAAAAGAATCCTGCCAACCGGGTGGAAAAAGTTACTGAGGCAGCCTATCAGCTCTATGATGATTTTTGCCGTCTGGCCCTTTATACAAGTTTAATGGGAATTGGTACTCCAACCGCCTCAGCAATTTTAACTTCTCTAAACCCTGAAAAGCACTGTGTAATTGACACCAGGGTCTGGGCCAGCCTCTATAATCTAGGTTATTTTGAAAAGGAAAAAGAAAGTTTTAAGCCAGACGACTACCTTAAAATAATAAAAATTGTGCGGGAGATGGCTGCAGAAGGAGAATTTACAACTGCAGAAATCGGCTATGCCTTATTCGCTTATGATGTAGTCCACCGTGAAGGAAATTTACATTAGAATTTAAAGCAGTCCACCGACTGAAAAATTTAATTAACAGAGGACAAAGATTATAAAATTACTATTTAGGAGGATTTTATGAATAAAGCAATGCTCTGCAGGGTAAAGAGAAAAGAAGAGGAGAAAAATATTTTAATCATAAAAAATAAAATTGATCCAGAGGCTCAGGGGCTTAAAGTTGATTATCAGTTTGAGGATACTGATTCAGCTGTCCAGCAGCTGATTAGTTCTCAGGTCGGTCAGGAGCTCGAGCTGGATTTTTTAGCGGGAGAAGAAAGCTGGCAGTTAAGCAGTAAAAAAATGTTTATTTCAAATTTTGATTATGCCTATGATTTATCGAGTTTAACTGATTTTATTGATTCATTAATTACATTTAAAGCCAATGATCGAGAAATTGACCGCGAAATAATTCAGATGCTGAAAGATGATATTTTTTCTGCGGCCGTTTTCTGGGAGAACGACACCATAGATCAGGATTTAACAGCAGAACTGATATTAAAATACTGGGATTTAGATCCAGTTCAGAACTATCCGGATAATGATTATTATAAAAAGCTAATGCAGTTTGCTGACAGTAAGCTGGATACAATTGACCAAGAAACTGCTGATTTCTGGTTTGATATTCCTGCAGCAGTCAGAGCTAAAATAAAAGAAGAGGTTGAATCAGGCAAAATCAGTTATGAAAATTGTTCAGTTTATCTTAAAACAGCAGCTAATAGAATTATTAATACCATTCTCCTAAATTTTATCAGCGAAGCAGCAGGTGAAAGCCAGGAAAGTATTAATAATCTCTTTGAAAAGTTTCACTACCAGCTGATAGATGAACTGACAAAAACGGTGCTAGAAGAAAACAAAAAATTAAATTTAAAGCCGATTATTCCCCACGCTGGCTCTGAAAGAAAGGATTTAAGCCTGCAGCCTGACCTTAAAATCACGGAATATTCTCTCCTTGAAATATTTGATCATTATTCAATTGCAGTCGACTTTGAAGCTTTAAACTTATTTTCTGAATCCTCTTTTAAAACACTTTCTGATTACCTTAGTAACTTAATTACCCATCTTGATTTCTTAAATCAAATGAGAGAAAAAATAAAATGTGAAAGCTGTGGTCAGAAGCTTGATTATGAGCTGAAGTATTTAAGCAAATATGCCGTCTACAAAGTTGATTCTGCCCGCTGTACTAATTTGGACTGCCAAAAATTTGATCAGGAAATTAAATTTGATTAACTTTTAAAAATTGCTAAAAAATGCTATAATAAAAGAACATCTTTGTAGATGAATTTGATCTTAAATGGAAAGGGAGTTTTTTAAAAGTGGTATGAAAAAATTAGAAGAAAACTTGAACTTTTATCGAAAAATATTAATATTGACCGCAGCAGCCTATCTGATTTTTGCTGCTGTTTATAAATTTACAGCTGGGGTTAGTGATCCCATGTCTTTAGCAGAGAGGCTGATTTCAACTCTGGTTTTTCTTTTAACATTTGTCCTTTCATATAAATCTGAATGGCTTAGAAAAAATATCGCGGGGGTCACTTTTTTACTTTCACTGTTGGCTATTTTTCAGCTTTTTTATTATACTTACCTTCAGAATTTTACGGTAGAACTGGCAATTTTAATTATTTTTGTCACTGCTGTTTTTAATTTAATTTTTAACTTAAATCTGCTCAAATTTATGAGTGATTTACTTTTAGTTCTGGTGATGATTTTCAGCCTTTATTTTTCTGATTCTGGCCAGATTATTACCCCACTTTATTTCAGCTCCTATCTTATGATTACAGCACTCAGCTTTTATGTCAGCTACAGTATCGAACAGTCACAGAACAGAATTGCAAAAAATGTTGAAGAATTAAGAGAACAGTATCAATTTCAAAAAACCCTGGCAGATGTTTCTTCCAGACTGGTTAATCTGGGGCTTGATAACTTTAACTTTAAAATTAATGAGGCCCTAAAGGTTCTCGGAGAATTTTTTGGGATAGACCGCAGTTATATCTTTAAAATCTCTGAAGATAAAAAGACTATGTCCAATAAATTCGAATGGACGGCTCCTGGAATAAAATCTCAGAAAGACCGCCTCCAGAACCTGGATACTGAAAAATTTAACTGGTGGTTTGAAAGGCTGAATAACAGAGAGACCATAGTTATAGAAAATGTTGAGGAGTTGGAAGCTAAAGCAGCTCCTGAAAAAGAAATTCTCAGAGAACAGGATGTAAGTTCTTTAGTTGTCATGCCAATTTTAATCGGTGAAGATCTTTATGGTTTTTTTGGATTTGATCTTGTTGATTCTGAACTTAACTTCAGTCAGCCGGTACTTAATCAGCTTAAGATTTTTACCGATGTGATTACAACAGCAATTTCCAAACATCTAGATAACTTAAAAATTAGAGAATTGAGCTATTATGACAGTCTGACAGGACTTTATAACCGCAGATTTTTTGAGGTTGAATTAGCAAGGCTGGACAGCAAAAGGCAGCTTCCTATTTCAATTCTGATGGCTGACTTAAATGGCCTAAAGATTATCAATGACAGCTACGGCCATAAAATGGGAGATCAGATGCTCAAAAAAGCTGCTGAGATTTTAAAAAGTTCATTAAGAGAAGAGGATATTTTGGCCCGTCAGGGTGGAGATGAATTTATTATTCTCCTGCCCCAGACGGATAAAAAAACAAGTATGGAGATTATTCAGCGGATTAAAGAGAAAACAGGTAGAATAGATGGACTGGAGCTGCCGCTTTCAATTGCAGTCGGCCAGGCAACTAAATTTAGTCCAAAAGAGGATATAGTAGAGGTTATCAAAGCGGCGGATAATCAGATGTATGAGAATAAACTTTCTGAAAGCCGAAGCAGTAAGAGCAATATTGTTCAGGGCTTAATTAATGTACTTGATACTAAAAGCAGTGAAACCAAAGAACACGCGCTGAGAATGACTAAACTTGCCTTTGATTTTGGAGAAAAACTTGGGCTGACAGAATCAGATCAGAATCGGCTTTCTCTGCTGGCAACCCTGCACGATATTGGTAAAATTAACATCAGCGAAAGTATTTTAAATAAAGCAGATAAATTGACAGATCAGGAATGGGAAATCATGAAAAAACATACAGAACAGGGTTATAAAATTGCTTCCTCCTCGGAGGAATTTGCTTCTGTAGCTGAAGAAATATTTTCCCATCATGAAAACTGGGATGGCAGTGGTTATCCCCGTCAGCTGAAGAAAAAAGAGATTCCATATCTAGCTCGAATTATCTCGCTGATTGATGCTTATGATGTGATGACCTACGAGCGGCCATACAGTAAGGCAATGTCTAAAGAAGAGGCTATTAAAGAAATCAAAAAATGTTCGGGAACTCAGTTTGATCCTGAGCTGGCAGCTAAATTTATTGAAATGCTGCAGTGATGCCCATTTGAACCAGGTCCAAATCGTACGATTTGGACCTGGTTCAAAAGAATTGATTCACAAAGTTGAGGAGGTTAATAATGAGCTTAAAAATTATGCATACAGGAGATCTGCACCTGGGGATGAAATTTAATCAGTACCCAAATATCAGCTCCGAACTTGAAAATGCCCGCTATCAGGCACTGGGAAATGTAGTTGTCGAAGCTAATCAGAGAGGAGCCAATCTGCTGGTTATTGCAGGTGATCTCTTTGATCGAGCCAGTATTAAAAATTTTAAGATCAAAAAAGCAGTTGAAATTTTAAATAAATTTGCAGGCGAGGCAATTTTAATTCTGCCCGGAAATCACGACTACAGTGATGGTGTCAGCAGCCTCTGGTCTCAATTTAAAAAAGAAATTAAGGGAAGAATGCTGATTTTGGACCAGGAAAAAGCCTACCTGCTCAATGAATTTGGTTTAAATGCAGCTGTTTACCCGGCTCCCTGTGACAGGAAACTTTCGAGTCAAAATAAATTGGGCTGGATTAAGAATTTAGATGAGAAGCCGGATGCTGATTATCATCTTGTTCTGGCTCATGGAGCCCTGGCAGGTTTTTCACCTGATTTAAATGACGATTATTTTAAAATGACAGAAACAGAACTTTTAAATTTAGAAATGGACCTCTATCTTTTAGGCCATTCCCATCTTCCCTATCCCAAAAAGGAAAGTGTGAGCGGCCATAAAATTTTTAACAATGGAACTCCAGAACCTGATGGTATGGACTGCAGCCATCACGGCACGGCCTGGTATGTAGAATTAAATGAAAATAAGGAAGTTGAGGCAGAACAAATAAAAACGGGTAATTATCATTTCGCTGATCTGCAGGCAGAGCTAAACTCTTTATCTGAGCTGGAAGATTTAATTAGTGATATTTTAGCTTCTGAAGCTGAGACTAAAATTTTGCGCCTGCAGCTTAAGGGAGAGCTGCCGCGGGAGGAATTTGCTGAAAAAGATAATGAGTTTGCCCGCCTGAGGGATAAATGTTTTTATGTAAAGATAGATCAGAATTATTTAACTATCAGAATTGATCAGGATCTAATAGCTGAAGAATTTGCCGAAAATTCTTTTCCCTATCAATTATTAAAAGAACTGGAAGCTGATCACCAGGCCCAACATCTGGCCTATAAGATGCTGAAGGAGGTACAGGAGTGAAAATAAAAAATTTCAGTACCGAAATTTTTGCAGGAATCAATAACAGAGAATATCAATTTGAGGATGGTTTAAATATTCTATTAGGAGATAATGAGGCCGGCAAGAGTACAGTGATCAATGCTATTTATGCTTCTTTATTTATCAGCCCGCAGCTGAAACTAAATACCACTGAGGGGAAGGAGTTTAAAGCAAGATTTCTGCCCTATCCGGATGGAGACTTTGCCGAGGCAGAGCTTGAATTTGAAGCCGAAACTGAGACTTATAAATTTTATAAAAAGTGGAGCAACAGCAATTACCAGGGCTTTTTAGAGCTCCCTGACGGCCGCAGAATTGAAAAGTCAGGTAAAATTAAAGAATATAAAAATCAGATCTTTCCCTATGGTAAAAGCACCTATAATAACATAGTTTTCAGCAGTCAGCAGGATATAAAGACGACTTTAAAAAGAATTAGTGCTGAGGAAAATCCGGAATTGATCGATACCATTAATTCATTTTTGCGGAGAGCTGTAATGGAATTAGACGGAATTTCCATTGATAAATTCCGCAGTAAAATTGATAATCAGCTGGAGGAACTGACCAAAAAGTGGAATCTTAAGGCAGATGCAGTCAGCAACAGCAGCCGTGGAGTTAATAATCCCTATAAGGTTGGAACCGGAGAAATTTATGATGCCTATATTGAAAGGGAACAGCTTAGAGCCAGGATTAAGCAGGCAGAGGTAAATGAGCGTCAATATGAAGAACTTGGACTGGAAATTAAAAAGTTGAAGCAGGAGGAAGCTCAAATTATTGCTGAGATTAAGGAGCTTTCTAAAATAGAGTCGGAAATAAACCTGCGGGCAGCAGTTGAACTGGAAATAGATAGTCTGGCTGAAAAAACAAAAAAAATGAATCAGGTTGCTCAAAAGTGGCCAAAACTCAAGGCAGAACTGCAAAAATTAGAGCAGAAGCAGGAGAAAAAGTCAGCAAAGCTTGCAGAATTAAAGGCTGAAATTGAGCGGGCTGAAAAGTTGAAAAAAGAGCAGGAAATAAAAAGTAGGCTTGCTCAGATTAGAACAGCAGAAAAGAAGCTTGCCGAACTGAAAGAATTAAAGGCTGAGATTTCTGCCACACCGGAGCAGGTAGAAAAGCTGGAAACATATAAAAATAAAATAGCAGCAGCAAAAGCAAGCCTCAAAGCTGCAAAGTTAAAAGCAAAACTCAATTTTTCTGCAGCAGAATCGATTAAAATTTCAGCCGGGGTTGAGGGTGAAAAAAATGTTGCTGAGGGTGAAATTATTGAGGCTGATGGTTATTTAAGAATTAAAACTGAAGAGCTGGATATTGAAATTGAATCAGCAGAAATAGATTTTAAGAGTTTAAAAAAGGAATTTGAAGAAAATCAAAAGAAATTTGAAGAATTGAAAACAGTAATGAAAGTTAAAGACCTCGCTCAGGCAAGGAAAAAGCTGCAGGAGCTGGCTGACCTGAAGCGAAAAATTGAAGCCAATAGAGATAAGATTAAGGAACTGCTGGCAGGAGAAAAATTAGAAAGTCTAAAAGCTGATTTATCCGAATTAAAAGGATTAGAATCGGCGCGGGAGACTGAGCTGGTAAGAAAAGACATTGATTCTCTGACTTCCAAGCTGGCAGAGCTGAATACAGAAATCAAACTTAAAGAAACAAAAATTGGGGAATTTAAAGCGGATTATCAGTCTTTAGAAGCACTCAAAGAAGAGCTGCAGCAAAAAGAAAAGAAGATAGAAACTCTACAGCAGAGACTGGAAGAACTTGCTTCTCTACCAGAGGAATATAATACTACAGCTGAGTTTATCAGTGATCTTAAGGCTAAGAGAGAAAAGAGAGAAGAAATTAATCAGAACTTAAGGGAGAAGACAGCTAAGCAGCAGCAGTTAGAAAATTTACTGCCGGAAGCTTCGGCGAG
Source organism: Halanaerobium sp. (assembly GCA_003070825.1). Classification (GTDB taxonomy): domain Bacteria; phylum Bacillota; class Halanaerobiia; order Halanaerobiales; family Halanaerobiaceae; genus Halanaerobium. Next base: position 7,446 of record QBLP01000039.1, read on the forward strand.
AGAGATGGAAGCTGAATTTAAAGAGCTGGAGCAGAAATTAGCCAAGCTTAAAAAGCAGTCTCAAAATTTGCTGCAGATTAAAGAAGTTTTCGAAGAAAAATTAGAAGAGATGGATCAGAATTCATTTCAGCCTTTAGTCGATAGTTTTAGCAGGAATCTAGAAGTTTTAACTGCAGGTAAATATCAGGCAGGTTTGATTGACAGTGATTTTTCAATTAAAATTAAATCAGCTGCAAGTAGAGAACTGCCCGGAAAATTTGAACTGCTTTCTTACGGAACTTATGATGCAGCTGCTCTTGCCCTGAGGTTTGCGATTTTTGACAACCTTTTTCAGGACTATGGAGGATTTATTATTCTGGATGACTGTCTGGTTAATTTTGACCCGGAGCGCAGAAAAAATGCAGTCAGGCTGATTAAGGAATATCAAAAAAAATATCAGATAATTTATACAACCTGTGATCCAGAGCGTGCAGCTGAGTTTGAGGCTAATATCATAAAAGTATAACAATTAAATATTAAAGGTGATTTGATGTTAAAAGATTTAAGTTTAGAAACAGTGCTCAATAATTTAACAATGGGAATAGCAATTTTAGATGAAAATAGAAATTTTATCTATATCAACGATTTGACTACTAAAATAACCGGTTACTCAATTAATGAAATTAAAAATCTTGAGCAGTGGTTTAAATTTGCTTTTCCTGATCCTGTTCAAAGAGAAAAAATTCATTCGGCATTTAAAGAAAAACTGACAGAGGGAAATCACTACAACAGGGTTTCTGAGATAAAAACTAAGTCAGGTGCCTATAAATTTGTAGAATTTAGAGTCAATCCAATTGGTGAGGATTATTTGCTTGTTAATCTGGTTGATGTCAGCAGAAGAATAGAGCGGGAAAATGAAATAAAATATTTGTCCTACCATGATGAACTGACAGATTTACATAACCGCCGTTATTTTGAAGAAGAGATGAACCGCCTGGACGATTCCCGGCTTTATCCAATCAGTATTATAATTGGAGATCTGGATAATTTAAAAACAGTTAATGATAATTATGGTCATCTGCTGGGTGATGAATATCTGCGCAAAGCAGCTGGAATTTTAAAAGAGCTGCTGCGGGCGGAAGATGTTGTAGCCCGAATAGGTGGGGATGAATATGCAGTTCTGCTTTCGGAGACAGATAAAAAAGAATGTGCTCAGATTTGTGAGCGGATAATCAAAAAATTTGAAGCTCAAAACCCTGAAAATGATTTTCCAGTTGATTTTAAAATTTCACTGGGCTGTGCGACTGCAAGCAGGAGCAGCAAAAAACTTACTAATATCTACAATCAGGCTGATAAAAATATGTATAAAAATAAGGGAAGGCGTTAATTGAAAGTACTGTAAACAGGAATTCAATAAAAATAGGCATAAAAAAATCAAGGTTCTGACGAATCTTCTTCGATTTCCTGTTTACAGTTTGTTTTTTTACTTTTCTTATTCTTTCGTTTTATTTTCGATTTAGTCCTCCATTACTATCTTTGATTTGCTCAAAGACTATTATTAAAGAAGGCTATCCCTTAATAATTTCTTTTTGCTTACCATTAATAGTAACTTCTTCGGAATTGATCGTAATTAACCTTGATCAATTTCAATCAACAATCTCACTTCTAAATCTCAAATAATCTTACTTGAATAAGAATTTCAAAATACTACTTGTAAACATTCAATCTTAGGACTTCCTCAGAACCTTGTAACTATATTATAGACCTCTACTCTTAAAAACGCAAGGTCGAATAATGTCGATTAAAGCAAAATATCGTTTATTATATTCCATTATTAAACAAATTCTTAAGCTAGCATCAATTTTCAGAATTTAAACTAAATTAAAATATCTTTTTGAGACTGTATCTGCTGCTTAATCTTAAAAACACTTGATAATCAGAAGCACTACCTGTATTATTTAAATTAAGCCAGATAGATAATTAATTGACAGTGAGGAGAATAAAAATGAATTCAGTTAAACTAATTGAAGATTTATCAAATGCAAATGGGATTTCAGGCTTTGAAGATGAAGTTTTAGCTGTAGTTAAAGCTCAGGCCGAGAAAAATTTAAAAATTGAAGAAGATTCGATGCGCAACCTCTATCTTTATCCCCAAAATTATGATCCCCAAAAACCAGTCTTAATGCTCGACAGTCATTCTGATGAAGTTGGATTTATGGTCAAATCAATTAATAAAAACGGCAGCCTCAAATTTATTACAGTTGGCGGGTGGTCTCCCCAGAATATTCCCGCTCACAAGGTTAGGATAAAAAACCGGGAAGGTAAATATATCAAAGGGATTGTTGCTTCCAAGCCGCCGCATTTTATGGAGGCAGATGAGAAAGATAAGCTGGTTAAAGACAGTGAGATGATTATTGATATCGGAGCAGCTTCTAAAAAAGAGGCAGTAGAAAATTATAAAATAGAGGTGGGGGCACCGATTATTCCTGATGTTGAATTTGAATATGACGAGGCCAATCAAATTATGATGGGTAAAGCTTTTGACAACCGACTGGGAACAGCACTTGTTGTTGAACTGCTCTTAAAATTTGCTGAGCAGGAGCTCGATTTTAACCTTGTCGGCAGTCTCTCTGCTCAGGAAGAAGTGGGTACCCGCGGAGCTGAAGTGACAGCCAGAAAAATCAAACCGGATCTGGCAGTTGCTTTTGAAGGGACTCCAGCAGATGATAATTTTAGAGATGAATATGATGCTCAATCTATTTTAAATAAAGGTGGTCAGATTAGACACTGTGATGTTTCGATAATTTCCAATCCTCGTTTTGTCCGCTTTGCCAGAGATTGTGCTCTAGCAAAGAATATTCCTTTTCAGGATGCGGTTCGAACCGGGGGTGGTAATGATGGTGCCAAAATAACTTTAAGTAATAACGCTGTACCTACTGTTGTAATCGGAGTTCCTGTCCGCTATGCCCACACCCACTATGGAATTTCTTCCCTGGAGGATTATCAAAATACTCTCAGCTGGGCAGAGGAGATTATAAAGAATCTAAGTCAGAAAAAAATTAATCAATTTTAACTATCAGCAGGGAGGCAGATTAAGGTGACTGCTCAAAATAATTATTTTTTAGTTGAGGGAAAATACAATACCGCCAGAGTCTTTTCGCAAAAAAGAGATGAGACTGCTGTGGAGCAGATTGCTGCTATCTGCAGTAATGCAGCCTATAAAAATTCTCAGATTAGGATTATGCCGGATTATCACCCCGGACTGGGCAGTGTGATTGGATTTACAGTCACCCTCGAAAATAGAATTATTCCCAATACAGTCGGAGTTGATATCAACTGCGGTATGCACTGCAGCAGACTGGGGAAAGTTGAGATTAATTTCAGGCTGCTGGATCAGTTTATCCACAGCAGTATTCCCCATGGTTTTAAGCATAATCAGAAGATTAGCCCCAGGATTCCTTCAGACCTTAAAGAAGAGATAGTCCGGGTATCTAAAAAGCTGGGTCTAGATGCTGATAATCAGCTGAAGGGAATCGGCAGTCTGGGAGGCGGCAATCATTTTATTGAAATCAATCAGGCTGAAAATGGAGATAAATATCTGGTAATTCACAGCGGCTCCCGCAACTTTGGCCTCCAGATCTGCAATTATCATCAAAAACAGGCCTATCAGTACTGCCGCCAGCAGTATAAAAAAGCTGCTGATTTAGAATTGAAAGCAGAGTATGATCTAAATAAGTCTGATTCTTTTCTGGAGGGGAAACTGGCAGCTGAATACTATCAGGATATGAAAGTAGCCCAAAAATATGCTGACTTAAATCGAAAAATAATGGCTGAGCGAATTCTTGAGTTTTTGGAACTTGAGGCTCTCGATAGTTTTCAGACCAGGCACAATTATATTAATTTTGAAGATCATATTATCCGCAAGGGGGCTGTTTCTGCTCACCAGGATGAAAAAATACTGATTCCTTTAAATATGAGGGACGGCAGCATCTTAGCCAGGGGGCTGGGAAATCCAGACTGGAATTATTCTGCTCCTCACGGAGCGGGCAGACTTTTATCAAGGACCCAGGCTAAAAAAGAAATCAGCCTTAAAGAATTTAAAAAGTCAATGCGAGATGTCTATTCAAGTTCAGTCAAAAAAAGTACAATTGACGAAGCTCCTTCTGCCTATAAATCGGCGGAGGAAATTCTGCTGGCGGTTAAGGAAAGCATTGAAGTAATTGAAGTCACTAGCATTGCATAAAAACTGTCTCTTATACACATCTCCGAGCCCACGAGAC
>QBLP01000040.1 GCA_003070825.1 Halanaerobium sp.
TTATTAACTTAAGCCAGAATAAAGATATTTAGTGGAGTGGTTTTAATGAAAACTTACCCTGATGGTGGAGTTTATATCTTAAAAATAAGGTTAGAAAAGAAAAGTAAAATTGAGATTGGAGCACTGGGTAAAAAGTTTTTTGCACCCGGTTATTATTTTTATACAGGGACAGCCCAGCGCAATCTTGAAGCTCGAATTAAGCGCCACTACAGCAGAGATAAAAATTTTCACTGGCATATTGATTACTTTTTAGCTGAGGCAGAGTTAGAAAAAGATTTTGTCTTTGAGCTATCTAGGGAAGCCGAATGTTTTTTGGCGCAGATTTTAAAAGAGAATGGAGGCAAAACACCAGTCAGTGGTTTTGGGGCCAGTGACTGCAGCTGTGGCAGTCATTTAATATATTTTTCAGAGGCAGCAGGTAGTAAAATCGTAGAAGAATTAATAAAGGATAAAAATTTAGAAAAAGAATTTAATGAATTTAGTAAATAAAATGATTTTAATAAGGAAGTGGTTCGGTGGAAGATAGTGAAATTCTAAAAAATTTAAATCCAGCTCAAAAAAAGGCTGTGAAACATCATCAGGGACCGGAATTGGTTCTTGCTGGTGCCGGCAGTGGAAAAACAAGAGTTTTGACCAGAAGAATTGGATATTTAATTAACCATTATGGGGTCTCTCCCTATAATATTTTAGCTGTTACTTTTACCAATAAAGCAGCAAATGAGATGAAAGAAAGAGTAAAAGATATGGTGGGCGGAGTTAACAGCAGCCTCTGGGTCAGCACTTTTCACTCTTTTTGTGTCCGTATTTTGAGGCGGGAGGCAGAAAAACTGGGCTATAATAAAAACTTTGTTATTTTTGACAGCCTTGATCAGCGAAAACTGGTTAAAGAAGTTTTAAAGTCCAAAAATTTAGATCCTAAAAAAACCAAACCCAGATCTGTTTTAAATAAAATCTCGAATGCTAAAAATGAACTAAAAACTCCAGAACAGATGAGTGCAGTGTCAGGCAGCTTTTTTGACCAGACTGCTGCAGAAATTTATGAAGAATATCAAAAACGGCTCAAGGAAAATAATGCTATGGATTTTGATGATCTAATTCAGCAGACTGTAAGATTATTTGAAGAATTTCCACTGGTTTTAGAACACTATCAAGAGCGTTTTAAGTATATTCTGGTCGATGAGTACCAGGATGTTAACCATGCCCAGTACCAGCTGGTAAACTTACTGGCAGAGCGCTACCGCAATGTCTGTGTTGTGGGTGATCCTGACCAGGGGATTTACGGTTTTAGAGGTGCGGATATCCGTAACATCTTAAATTTTGAAGATGATTATCCTGATGTTAAAACGATTCGTCTGGAGCAGAATTACCGCTCTAAAGGTAATATTTTAAAGGCTGCTCAGGCAGTTATTAAAAATAATGCTTCCCGCAAAGAAAAAGAGCTATGGACCGATCAGGGTGAAGGAGCTAAACTGGAATTATATGAGGCAAAGGATGAGAAAGAAGAAGCTGATTTTGTCTGTAGAACCGCTAAGGAGCTAACAGAAAATGAAGAGCTGACTTTTGATGACCTGGCTGTTTTGTACAGAACAAATTCGCAGTCTAGAGCCTTTGAAGATATGCTGATGAAATATGGTATTCCCTATCAGATAGTCGGTGGGGTCCGTTTTTATGAACGGATGGAAATTAAAGATATTATGGCTTATCTGCGCCTGATTTATAATCCAGCTGATGATATCAGTTTTTTAAGAATTATTAACCGCCCCAAAAGAGGTATTGGTGCCGGGACTCTGGGTAAAGTTCAGGATTTTGCTGAAGCTGAAGGTCTCAATTTATATGAGGCTGCTTTAAAGTCTAAAGAAAATCCTGCCTTAAGTGGGACCTATGCTAAACGAGTACTTCATTTTACAGAAATTATAGAAGAATTAAGAGCAGAACAGGAAGAGATTGCTCTGGCAAGATTGACCGAAAAACTCTTAGATAAAAGTGGTTATCGTCATAATCTGGAGGAAGAAAAAACTGCTGAAGCAGAAAGCAGACTGGAAAATATAGAAGAGTTATTCTCTGTTATTAATGAGTATATGAAAAACAGTGATAATAATACGCTGGCCGGATTTTTAGAGGAAGTCACTTTAATGTCAGATATTGATTCTATGGAAGAAGATCAGAGTTCTTTAACCTTAATGACTATTCATTCTGCCAAAGGATTAGAATTTCCGGTAGTCTTTTTAGTAGGAATGGAAGAGGGTATTTTTCCTCATTCTAATTCAATGTTTGAGCGAAAAGGGATGGAAGAAGAAAGGCGGCTCTGTTATGTAGGGATGACCAGAGCTGAAGAAAGACTTTTCTTAAGCAGAGCTCAGGTCAGACTTCGCTTCGGAGAAAGAAAAATGAATCCCCCCTCTCAATTTATTGAAGAAATACCAGCTGATCTGCTTTCTGGAGCGGCGGATACCCGTTCTGATATGGCCAGAGAAGAAGAAATGATTCACAGTGATAATTCTGGTACTGATTATGCTATTGGGCAAAAAATTGTTCACCCCCGCTGGGGAATTGGTACAATTCTTTCAATTAGAGGCAAAGAAAATCCGGAATTGAAAATTGCCTTTGCAGAAGGAAAGACCAGAAATTTACTGGCAGAATATGCTCCAATACAGAAAGTGTAGGTAGGTGTTAAGATGACAAAGTTAACTAAAGAAAAAGCTGAAAAGAAAATTAAGGCTTTAAGAGAAAAAATAAGAGAACATGAATATAAATATTTTGTACTTGATGATCCCTCAATTTCTGATGCTGAATTTGATCAGCTGATGCAGAAATTAATAAAACTGGAGGAAGAATTTCCAGAGCTGATAACTGAGGACTCCCCTACCCAGAGAGTTGGGGGGGAGGTTCTGGATGAATTTGAAAAAGTAGAGCATTCTTCGACCATGCTCAGCCTTGATAATGCTTTTGATGCTGGAGATTTAAGAGATTTTGACCAGAGAGTTCAAAAAAATCTCAGTGGAGAAGATTACCAGTATGTAGTAGAACACAAAATTGATGGACTTTCAGCAGTAATGAGATATAGAAATGGTAGTTTTGAACTTGGAGCTACCCGGGGGAATGGCGAAGTTGGTGAGGATATTACCAAAAACATGAAAACTATCCGCTCACTTCCTTTAAAAATTGATGAGGAGGCAGAACTGGAGCTCAGGGGAGAAATTTATTTAGCCAAAAGTGATTTCCAGCGTTTAAATGAAGAAAGACTGGCAAATGATCAGGATCCCTTTGCTAATCCACGCAATGCAGCTGCAGGTTCGGTCAGACAGCTTGACAGTAAAATTGCAGCCCAGAGGAGTTTATCAATTTTAATATATGATCTTATTTCTCATTCAGCCAGAGAATTTGAAACCCACCTTGAAGTTTTTTCTTATTTAAAGGAGCTGGGTTTTAAAGTCAACTGGCATCAATCAGCTGCTGATATTGAAGCAGTAATTGAGATTTGTGAGCACTGGCAGGAAGACAGAGAAAGTCTGGATTTTGAAATTGATGGCCTGGTAATAAAGATAAATAATCTTTCACTGAGGGGAAAGTTGGGTTCAACAGCAAGGTCACCACGCTGGGCAATTGCTTATAAATTTCCCGCTCAGCAGAAGACAACTGTCATCAAAGATATAGAGATTTCACTGGGGAGGACTGGTGCTTTAACCCCGACAGCTATACTAGAGCCGGTGGAGCTTGCTGGTTCAACAGTAAGTAGAGCAACTCTGCATAATGAAGATGAAATTAAAAGAAAAGATATTCGAATTGGTGATACAGTTTTAGTACAGAAGGCTGGGGATATAATTCCTGAGGTTGTAAAGGTAATTAAGGAAGAGCGGGATGGGTCTGAAAAAGTTTTTGAAATGCCTGATCAGTGCCCTGTCTGTGGTGGTGAGGTGATTAGACCTGAGGGTGAGGCTGTTACACGGTGTACAAACATCAGCTGTCCGGCCCAGCGTAAGGAAAGTATTCTTCACTTTGTTTCCAGAGATGCGATGAATATAGATGGGGTTGGACCGGCTTTAATTGAACAGCTGCTGGAAAATAATCTGATAGAAGATTATGCAGATCTTTATTTCTTAAAACAGTCACATCTTAAAGACTTAGATAGAATGGGAGAAAAATCTTCTCAAAATGTTATCGAAGCAGTAGAAGCCAGTAAAGATAGAGAGTTTTTTAGAGTTCTTTATGCTTTAGGAATTCGACATGTTGGAATTGGAGCTGCTAGAATTTTGGCAGCAAACTATAATTCTATAGATGAGCTGCAGGAAGCCTCAGCAGAAGAATTGGAGGCGATTGATGAAATTGGTCCGGTAATTGCCGAAAGTATTGTTGGCTTTTTTAAGGAAAGGCACAATAGAGACCTTTTAAGCAGATTAAAGCAGGCTGGGATCCGACTGGAAAAAGAAAAGGATCAGGAAAGCGAGAAGTTTTTAGATGGTCTAAAATTTGTTTTTACAGGCTCACTTAATAACTTCACCCGGGCTGAGGTCAAAGATCTGGTTGAAAAAGCAGGAGGAAGAGCAGTCTCTTCAGTTAGTTCTAAAACAGATTATTTGGTAGCTGGGGATAATCCAGGTTCTAAATATGATCAGGCTCAGGAACTTGGGATTGAAATATTGTCTGAGGCTGAGTTCAAGAACTTAATTGAAGCAAAAAGTTCAACAGAAAAGTAAGTTTTTTTAGATGCTAGCCATTAAGGATTAGCAATTCAAATATTTTATTACTAATTATCCTAAAGTGAGGAGGAAATTTAAATGATTGATAAAAAGGATGTAGAATATGCAGCAGGTTTAGCACAGCTTAAACTTGATGAAGAAGAAAAGGAAAAATACACCGAGCAGATTGGTGAAATACTTGACTATGTTGATAAGTTAAGTGAACTGGACACAGATGATGTTGTCCCAACAGCCTATACTGTACCTATGAAAAATGTACTGCGTAAAGATGAGGTTCAGGAGTCGCTGCCGCGAGAAAAATCACTGGCTAATGCACCGGATGAGAAAGACGGACAGTTTAGAGCACCAAAAATTATGTCAGATTAAGCAGTTAAGGAGGTATGAAAATAAAATGAATATTTATGATCTAACAATTCACGAACTAAAAGATAAAATTGCTGCTGGAGAACTGACTCCTGCAGAAATTAAGAAAGCTTATGCAGCAAGAATTAATGATGTAGAAGATAGAGTTAAGTCTTATATTACAGTAACAGATGAGCTTGCAGATCAGGGACTGGCAGAATATGAAAAGAAAAAGGATGAACTCTTAGCCGGAATTCCAATTGCAGTTAAAGATAATATGTCAACAGATGGTATAAAAACCAGCTGTGCTTCTAAGATGCTGGAAAATTATAAACCACCATATGATGCAACAGCTGTTGAAAAATTAAGTGAAGCTGGGGCAGTAATTATGGGCAAAACTAATATGGATGAATTTGCTATGGGTTCTTCAACAGAGAACTCTGCTTTTTTCAACACCCATAACCCCTGGAATTTAAATCACGCACCTGGTGGATCGAGTGGTGGTTCAGCAGCAGCAGTTGCAGCAGGAGAATGTGCAGCAGCTCTGGGATCAGATACAGGTGGTTCAATTAGACAGCCTGCAGCTTACTGTGGAGTTGTTGGTTTAAAACCCACTTATGGGATGGTTTCCCGTTATGGCCTGGTAGCCTTTGCTTCATCCTTAGATCAAATTGGTCCCATAACTAAAGATGTTGAAGACAGCGCAATTATGATGAATGTAATTGCCGGTCATGATCCAAAAGATTCAACTTCGATTGAGGGTAAAAAGGAAGACTATACTGAATATCTTAAAGAAGATGTCAGCGGGATGAAGATAGGTATTCCTGAAGAATACTTTAATTTAGATTTTGATAAAGAGGTTAAAGATAGTGTAATGTCAGCTGTAGAAAAGTTAAAAGACGCAGGAGCTGAAGTAGAAACGGTACATATGACAGATGCTTCCTACGCACTGGCAGCCTATTATGTAATTGCTCCTGCAGAAGCCAGCTCTAACCTGGCCCGCTATGATGGAGTTCGCTATGGACTGCGCAGTGAGCATGCTTCTGATGTCAGCGAGATGTTCACCAACACCCGTCACGAAGGATTTGGAGATGAGGTAAAAAGAAGAATTATGATTGGTACCTATGCTTTAAGTTCAGGCTATTATGATGCTTATTACCTTAAGGCACAGAAGGTTAGGACTCTGATTAAAGATGATTTTGATCGGATTTTTAATGATTTTGATCTGATTATCACTCCCACAGCTCCTACAACAGCGATTGAGCTGGGTTCAAAGAGTGACCCTCTAGAAATGTATTATACTGATATCTTTACAGTACCGATTAATATTGCTGGTGTGCCTGCAATGTCAGTTCCCTGCGGTTTTGACAGTAATCAGATGCCAATTGGACTGCAGTTAATTGGACCTCACTTTGGTGAAGGAAAAATTATTCAGGCAGCCTATACTTTAGAGAAATTATTAAATATCAAAGATAAGAGAGCAGAACTATAAATTATTAAGAGAGGTGAAAAAATGTCCACTAAATATGAAACAGTAATTGGACTTGAAGTCCATGTCCAGTTAAATACAGATTCTAAAATTTTCTGCGGCTGCAGTACAGAATTTGGTAAGGAGCCAAATGAAAATACATGTCCGGTCTGTCTGGGATTACCCGGAACATTACCGGTTTTAAATAAAAAAGCAGTAGATTATGCAATTATGGCAGGTTTAGCTTTAAACTGTGATATTGCTGAGTATTCTAAATTTGACCGTAAAAATTATTTCTACCCTGATCTACCAAAAGCCTACCAGATTTCTCAGTTTGATCTGCCGGTTGCTGAGGCTGGAAAGATTGAAATCGAAACTGATGAGGGTATCTTTAATATTGGAGTTACCAGAGTTCATTTGGAAGAAGATGCCGGTAAATTAATCCACGAAGGAAGTATCGATAAATCTAAGGGGAGTTTAGTAGATTACAACCGCACAGGAGTCCCCCTAATCGAGATTGTAAGTGAACCTGATATGAGAACTCCAGCTCAAGCGAGAGCCTATTTAACAGAGCTAAAAATGATTATGGAATATCTTGATATTTCTGACTGCAACATGGAAGAGGGATCACTGCGCTGTGATGCCAATGTTTCCTTACGTCCTGTCGGCCAGGAAGAGTTTGGTACTAAAGCAGAGCTGAAAAATATGAACTCCTTTAGTGCTGTGGAAAAAGGCTTGGAATATGAGGTGAAGAGGCAGCGTGAAATTCTAGAAGAAGGTGGAGAAGTAGTTCAGGAAACAAGAACCTGGGATGAGTCTTTAAATAAGACTATTTCTATGCGTGGTAAAGAAGAAGCTCATGATTACCGCTACTTCCCTGAGCCAGACTTAGTTCCTCTAGAAATTGATGAAGCCTGGAAGGAAGAAATGCGCAAAGAGATTCCAGAGCTGCCGCGAGAAAAGTATAAGCGCTTTATAGCTGAACTGGGGCTGCCTGAGTATGACGCAGGTGTGCTGACAGGAGATAAAGATATGGCGGTTTTCTTTGAGGAAGTGCTCAAAGATTATGATGACCCTAAAAACTTAAGCAACTGGATGATGGGGGAATTTTTAAGACTGCTCAACGAAAATAACCACTCACCCTTTGATTCTGGGGTAACTCCGCTCAATCTGGCCAGGATGCTGAAGCTAATTGACGAGGATGTTATTAGCGGTAAAATTGCCAAAGAAGTATTTGAAAAAATGTACAACAGCGGCAGTAATCCAGAGACTATTGTCGAAGAAGAGGGATTAAAACAGATCAGTGATGAAGATGAATTAGAGAATATAGTTGATGGAATTATTGAAGCTAATCCAGATGCTGTAGAAGATGTTCAAAATGGTAAAGACCGAGCAATTGGATTTTTAGTAGGTCAGGTAATGAAAGAAACAAGAGGTAAAGCTAATCCTGGTCTGGTAAATCAGATGCTCAGAGATAAATTAATGGATTAATCAGAAGCTAGGCAAGTAAATTAATAAATTATTAACTGGCCTCCGTGAATTTTTATTTCAGGGGGCCAGTAAAATTATTAGCAGCTATCTGAATACTATTTTTGAGGGTGATTTTTTTGAAAATTGAAAATATAAAAGAAAAGATTCAAAATAGAATACCCGGGCCGACGAGAATCCAGCATTATTTTTCAGTTTTAATTCCGTTAATTGAAATAGATGGAGAAACACATTTAATCTATGAACTGCGGTCTAAGAACTTAAATACTCAGCCGGGAGAAGTTTCTTTTCCAGGAGGGCGGATTGAGAGGGGAGAAGAATTTTCTCAGGCTGCTGTTAGAGAATGCAGTGAAGAGCTTTTGATTCCAGAGAACAAAATTGAACTGCTGGGGGAAACGGATTATTTAATAACACCCTTTAATTTTATAATTTATGCCTTTGTAGGAAAAATCAAAGTAAATTCAATTGAAGAAATCAAAGTTAATAATTACGAAGTAGAAGAAATTTTTACAGTCCCCTTAGACTTTTTTTTAAATCATCAGGTTGAAAAATATGCAGCAGTTTTAAAAAGTGAGTTTGATCAGGATTTTCCTTATCATCTTTTACCTCAGGGAGAAAAATATAATCCGCGTCAGGGAGATTATCAGATCTATTTTTACCGCTATCAGGGCCGTGTTATTTGGGGAATTACTGCAGAAATAACAAAATCTTTTATTGATATTTTAAAACATTAAATTGTTTTATTAGAAGGAATTAAGAAACCTGTCTATAATTTAGTATTAACAATCGATAAAAAATCAAATTACTTGGAATAAAGGAGTTGATTTCTAATGCTGGAGTTTATTTTTGCAGAAAGCTGGTCACCTTACATTGTTGGTTCATTAATTGGGGTTTTAAGCTGGTTTTCTTTTATAATTTCAAAGAAAGCACTGGGAACATCTACTACCTTTGCCCGGGGCTCTGCTAAATTAGGAGCCGTTTTCTTTGGAGCAGAGGTTTATAATTGGAAATATTATCAGAAGTATAAACCAGAACTTGAATGGCAGTCGATGCTGGTAATTGGAATTGTAATCGGAAGTTTTATTTCAGCAATTCTTTCTGGAGAGTTTAATCTAAGCTTAATACCTCTAACTGAATTCGAATCAATTTTAAACCAGAACATTCTGGGAAGAATATTTTCTGCTTTTGCGGGTGGAATTATGCTTGGATTTGGAGCCAGGCTAGCAGGTGGCTGTACAAGTGGACATGGAATTAGTGGGACTTTTCAGCTGAGTATTGCCAGCTGGATTAGTCTGATTGGATTTTTTGTTGGTGGAGCTTTAACTGCATTTATAATTCTTTAATTAAGGTAGGTGAAGATATATGGAAAGCAAAACTAGATTAATTAAAGGGCTTGCTACCGGAATTGTTTTTGGCTTTCTACTCCAGCGTGGTGGTGTAACAGATTATAATGTGCTGGTAGGTCAGCTTCTTTTAGAGGATTTTACCGTGGCAAAAATAATTTTAACAGCTGTAGTTGTTGGGATGCTGGGGATTCATTTTTTAAGTGATAGAGGGCTTGTTGAACTTAAACCTAAATCAGGTTCTCTAAGGAGAACTATTCCCGGATCACTGATTTTTGGAGCAGGTTTTGCCCTGCTTGGATATTGTCCAGGAACAATTGCAGGAGCGATTGGCCAGGGGAGTATAGATGCTTTACTTTTTGGACTTTCAGGAATTTTTGCTGGTTCATTTCTATTTGCTGCTTTTTATGAGAGATATGATAATTTAATAGAAAAGAATAAATTTAAATTTAACACCTTTCCTGAACTTTTCAAAATAAATCACTGGCTGGTTATTGTTCCTTTATCAGCATTAATAATTATTTTTTTAGTCTGGATTGAAAGTATAGGGTTTTAAGATGGATTTTGAAATAGACTTAACCTTAAAATTGGAGTGATTATTTATGTTATTCGAAAAAATTAAGTCACCTGGACTTGCTCATATTTCTTATCTAATTGGCGATAAAAATGAAGCTTTAGTTATTGACCCCAGAAGAGATATTGATATTTATTTAGAAAAAGCTGTGGAAAAGGGTTATAAGATTACTAAAGTTCTTGAAACACATAGGAATGAAGATTATATTATTGGTTCAAATGAGTTAAATGTTAAAACTGGAGCTGAAATCTTGCATGCAGATCAGATGCTTGATTATCAGTATGGAAATCCGGTTCAGGATGGTCAGGAATTTAAGGTCGGAAGTTTAAAGATAAAAGCTTTACATACTCCAGGCCACACTCCTGGTTCAATGTCTTACGTTCTTTATGGTTATGAAGGTGATCCCTGGATGGTATTCACTGGAGATGCTCTTTTTGCAGGAGATGTCGGCCGAATTGATTTTCTGGGGGAGGAAAATTTAGAAAAGACAGGAAGCTGGTTATATGATTCTATTTTCAATAAAATTCTGCCTCTTGGTGATGAAGTTATTCTCTGTCCAGCTCATGGAGCAGGTTCGGTTTGTGCTTCAGCTATTGCCGAAAGAGAATGGACAACTCTTGGAATAGAAAGAAAGCTGAACCCTAAATTGCAGGTTGAAAATGAAGAAGAATTTATAGAGCTAGCAGCTGAGATGCTCGAATATCCACCTTATTTTAAAGATATGGAAGAATCTAATTTAACCGGTCGTGAACTTTTAGCTAACTATGAAAAACCAGCTGCCCTTACGGCTGCTGAATTTGCTGAAGCGGCAGAAGAAGATGATACCTATATTCTAGATGTCAGAACAGAAGTCAGCTATGCTTCAGCTCATATACCTGGTTCAGTTTCTATTCCACTTCAGATTCTGCCGAGTTTTGTTGGCTGGTTTATTCCGACAGGAGCAAATATTCTGCTGGTAACTGACAAAGAATATCCTAAAGAGGCTGTTCAGCATTTATATAGAACTGGTTATGACAATATTTTGGGATATTTAAGTGGTGGGATTATAAGCTGGCATATGGCTGGTAAAACGAGTGATTCAATTAATACAGTTACCGTTGATAGCTCTGTACTCTGCTGGACACTGAACCGGAAGATTGGTTTATTCTTGATATTCGTTCAGACGATGAATTAGAAACAGAAGGTGAGATTCAGAATGCCAAACACATTCATTTGACTCAGCTTTCTGAAAATTATGATAAACTCCCACGAGATAAACCAATTTATATATTCTGCGGCAGTGGTTTAAGGTCAATACTTGTAGCAAGTTTAATGAAAAATAAAGGATTTATAAATCAGAGAGTTGTTCTGGGTGGATTGGAGGCCTGGAATTCAACTACCTGTCCTGTTATTGAATAAACAACTAGAAAAAAATTTAAACTGAGTGGCTCTTTTGGGGTCACTTTTTTTGATTATAGCAATATTTTTAAAAAAAGATTGTTAAATAATTCTTAAA
>QBLP01000299.1 GCA_003070825.1 Halanaerobium sp.
TTCTTAGCTTTTAATGAGTTGAAAACCAGCAGCCAGATTGATAATTTTATTAATTTAATTCTTATGATTTTATCAGTTATTTTTATAGTTCTTTCTGTTCTGGATATAATTACTTACAGTCTTAAAAAATACTGGTCTAAAAAACATCGAAGTGAGGAACAGCAGAAAGTTTTGAGTATTACACTCTTTATTATCAAGACTGTTGTCTGGATAATTGCTTTCTTATTTATTTTGGACAATTTAAATATCCAGATTACTGGCCTAATCACTGGGCTTGGAATTGGTGGTATTGCAATAGCTTTTGCAGCTCAAAATGTTTTAACTGATCTTTTTAATTATTTTACAATTTTTTTTGATAAACCATTTGATATAGGTGATTTTATTATTATAGGAGACTATAAAGGCACAATAGAGCATATAGGAGTTAAAACTACCAGAATTAGAAGTCTGAGTGGTGAACAACTTATTATTTCCAATACAGACCTTGTCAATTCTAGAATTAACAACTATAAGCGGATGAGGCAGAGAAGAATTAATTTTAGTTTTGGGGTGACTTATGATACTCCTCTGGAAAAGCTAAAAAAAGTGACGGGTATAGTAGAAGATATAATTAAATCAATTGATAAGACAGAATTTGATCGAGCTCATTTTGCAGAATATGCTGACTCCAGTCTGCTTTTTCAGGTTGTATATTATGTTACAGATAGTGATTATAAATTATATATGGACATTCAGCAGCAGATAAATTTTAAACTAAAAGAAAATTTTGAGGAGTTGGGAGTTAGTTTTGCTTTTCCAACTCAGACTATTCACTTTGCTTCATCAGAGTTAATAAATAAAAAATCTGAAAAAGTTGTAGGTATAAATAAAGAAGATCAAAATAATTTTAATAAAGATAAAATAAATTGAAATAAGGAGTTAAAAAGATGTTAATTGCAAGTTGTGAAATCAAATTATATTTACCAGGCGCAGCAACCTTAAAAGATAAGCGGCGAATAATAAAAAGCCTGCTGCAGAAAAGCAAAAACAAATTTAATCTTTCTGCAGCAGAGGTAGATGCCCAGGACTATATCCAGACTGCTGTACTGGGAGTTGCACTGGTAGGAAGTGATTATCAGTATTTGCAGAGTGTCATGGACAAATATCTTGACTTTGTTGAATCTTTTCCCGAATTTCTACTTACAGACTTCGAAGTGACAATCAGCTGAAAGCTCTTCTTTATTAATTAAAGAAGCAGCTTCCCGGTCAAGCAAAACTGTGATCTGGGGATGAGTCTGTAGTAGTGATGCTGGAACCTGAGTGGATATTTTTCCACTCACAGTTCGTTTTATTGCCTCTGCTTTACTTTTACCACTGGCCAGCAAAATTATTCTATCAGCTTTTAAAATAGTAGCCATACCCATTGAAATTGCTTTTTTAGGAACTTCATCTTTGCTGTCAAAATAGCGGCTGTTTGCTTCGATTGTTTCTTCAGTTAGATCTACTACTTCAGTTGCGACATTTAAATTTTCTGCAGGTTCGTTAAAACCAATATGGCCATTAGAACCTATTCCCAGAATCTGTAGATCAATACCCCGGGCATTTTTAATTGATTCTTCGTAATTTCTGCACTCCTCAGCAAAATCTTCTGCGCTTCCATCAGGGATATGGATATTTTCTTTTTTAATATTAATGTCATTGAAAAAATTATCATTCATATAATAATGATAACTGTTAGGATGGTCTGCTTCCAGTCCACAGTATTCGTCCAGATTAAAACTTTGTACTTCTTTAAAATCAACTTCATCTTCTCTATACATTTCAATTAGTTTATCATACATTGCCAGGGGGGTACCACCAGTTGCCAGTCCCAGATTGCTGTCAGGTTTTAAAGTGATTTGACTTGCAACCATTAGAGCAGCCTTTTTGCTCATAGCATGATAATCTTTTTCTACAATAATTCTCATTTTTACACATCCTTTTAAAAATTTAGTCTAGATCAAAAGTGAATTTAAATTTATAATTATCGTTACGATAATAGGCAGAAGTATATTCAATAATGTCATCAGTTTCATTTTTACTGAATTGTTCAAAATATAGCCCCAGCATACCTTCCTTAACCTGCATCTTATCTGCAATACTGGAATCAAAAATAACTGCTTCAACTTCTGCTTCAGCATTGCTCAGCTGAATATCTGTCTCTTATACACATCT
>QBLP01000300.1 GCA_003070825.1 Halanaerobium sp.
GTTTAGAATTTGTTCTGTGAGAACATTTTCTAAACCTTTTTTAATGCCAGTAAATTTTCTGGCAAAAACCAAATAAAGAGGTGAAAATATTGAAAATAAAAGCGGAAAATCTTTATAAAGTTTTTGACGGTAAAGGCCAAAAAGAAATTGAAATGCTAAAAAACGGAAAAAGTAAAGATGATATTTTAGAAAAAACAGGTGCCACCGTCGGAATTAATAACGCCAGTTTTGAAGTAGAAGAAGGTGAGATATTTGTAATCATGGGCCTTTCTGGTAGTGGTAAATCAACTCTGCTCAGAACTTTAAATAGACTGGTTGAGCCAACAGCCGGCACTATAGAGATCGATGGAACAAATATAATGGATCTTAATAAGAACGAGCTGCGCGAGTTTAGAAAAGAAAAGTTTGGAATGGTTTTTCAAAACTTTGCCCTCTTTCCCTACCGGACAGTTTTAGAAAATGCTGAATTTGGTTTAGAAATTCAGGGAATGGACAAAGAACAGAGAAGAGAAAAAGCGATGACCGCTCTTAAGCAGGTTGGACTGGAAGGCTATGAGGACCAGAAACCTGATCAACTCAGTGGTGGAATGCAGCAGCGAGTTGGTCTTGCCAGAGCACTGGCTGTAGATACAGATATTCTGCTGATGGATGAGCCATTTAGTGCCCTTGACCCATTGATCAAAAAAGATATGCAGGATAAGCTTTTAGACTTATATGAACATATAGATAAAACCATTGTCTTTATTACTCATGACCTGGATGAGGCACTAAAACTTGGTGATAGAATTGCAATTATGAAAGATGGAGAAATTGTTCAGGTAGGTAATCACGAAGAGATTCTGACAAACGCTGAAAATGATTATGTAGCTGAATTTGTTCAGGATGTTAACCGTTCCCGTGTTTTAACTGCTGAAGATATTATGGATAAAGCGAGAGCTGTGCTCTATAAGCAGGATGGGTTAAGAACTGCACTCCATAAAATGAGGCATAATGAGCTGGGCAGTATTTTTGTGCTCGGTGAAAACAGAAAATACAGAGGAATTGTTACCATCGAAGATGTTGTTGAATCCTTGAATAAAGACAAGGAAAATTTAGATGAAATTATTAAAGAAGTTCCAATTGCTGAGCCAGAAGAAAGTGTCAACGATTTATTCTCAAAAATTGCAGATATAGATACACCTCTGCCTGTGCTTGATGAAAATGATAAATTAAAGGGAATAATTGTTAAAACAAATGTGGTAGCAAATCTGGCATCAGAAAAAGTTTAAACTTTAATTTAGCTTAATTTTAAACTTTTATATAAATTTGCTAATTCAGTTTAGGTTAAATTAATAAATAATATCTCTGGAGGGATATAAATGTATAAGAAAAAATTAATTTCAACTTTACTAATCGTTCTACTAGGATTTGGACTATTTGCTGCAGTACCACAGGCTCAGGCAGCAGAAGATACAATTAGGTTTGGTTATGTTCAGTGGCCTGGAGTTACCGTTAAAACTCATTTAGCAGCAAAAGTTGCAGAGTATCTGGGCTATGAAACTGAAATGACAGCTGCTCCAGAAACAGTAATTTTTAAAAGTTTAGAAAACAAAGATCTGGATGTATTCCTGGGTAACTGGCTGCCGACAATGGAGAAAACATTTAGTGAATATCAGAAAAAAGGTGTGCTTCATAATGTACGTGTGAATTTAGAAGATGTAGTATATAAAACCGCTGTACCTGAATATGTATATGAAGCCGGAGTAAAATCTATGTCAGATTTAAAAGAATATGCTGATAAGTTTGGCAGTAAGATATATGGTCTTGAACCCGGTAATGCAGGAAATATTGTTATTCAGGATGCCATTAAAAATAACAACTATGGCTTAAAAGATTGGACTCTGCAGTCTAGTTCAACAGCTGGAATGCTTTCAGCAGTTAAAAGAGCAGTTAATAGCAAAGAATGGATTGCATTTAACGGCTGGAAACCACACTATATGAACCTGATGTTTGATTTAAAATATCTTGATGATCCTGAAGGTATTTGGGGTAAAAGCGATAGTGTTTATACTGTAGCTAGAAAGGGTTATCAGGAAGAGAACCCTAATTTTTATAAATTATTAGAACAGTTTAAGGTAACTGCACCCATTCAAAATGTCTGGATTGATGAATATCAAAACAAAGGACGTCAGCCTGAAAAAATTGCCGAAGAGTGGATTGCAAATAACTTAGATATTGTAAATC
>QBLP01000301.1 GCA_003070825.1 Halanaerobium sp.
TGGTTGAATAAAGCAGCACAAAATAGATAACTGTAAATGCCGCCAGGGAAATCAAAAAACTCCAGTACATTTTGCCATCACCTCTTTTAATTAATATAATTATAAATCCCCGCCAGCTAAAATTCAAATTTCTGTGATTTTTTCAGCTCTGATCCAAAAGCAGCCTACTTTTTTTCCATTTTGTATTTTATTTATTAAATTTTTTCTCAAATTTTGTTATAATAATAGTTAGAAATTATTGCTAACTGAAGGCAGGTTTTTAAGAATAGATATAGAATGTGTATTAGATAAGGAGGCATAAAAATATGGATATTACCTGTGATCAAAGCTGTGATATGGGTTATATTTATCTGCAGAAATTTAGCAAACACTATGAAGATAATTATGATAAGAGCAGATTAATTGCATCCAACCAGCCAATAGAAGTAGTAGATAATGTTTATCTTAAATTGAATAAGCTTAACTGGCCTGATAAAAAATATACTGATGCAATTATGGATGGAGATTTTATAGAAGAATTTCAAAATGACCTTGATGATCAGGGTTATATTAAGGGAATAGAGCTGCAGTTAACTGAAAGTAGACTTGAATATCTAATTGAAAACTATAAGATTGCAACCTTTGAGTTCAATGACAGTCAGTATTATTATATTGCCTTTGCTGAGGATGATGCAGTTTTTGATCCCCAAAATTATGTTTATACATTTTCAGATAAAGAGAATGCCTTTGTAATTGTCAGCCGCAGTGAAGAGAGGCGTTTTCAGATTACCCTAAATGAAGATAAAGAGTCTAAAAAGTCTTTAAGCCCCAAAATTGCATTTATCAGGGCTATTATTTTCAAAGAAGATTCGCCCTATGATGTTGACTATCTAAAAAGTTTAAAACTTTATATCAGCAGTGAGGATTATTAAAATTTATTTTAATCTTAATTTATTAAAGCCGGGCAGAAACTCAAGCCCGGCTTATTTTTTTAAAATTACCTATTCTACTGTAGTTCCACTTAGAATCTCATTATTTTTAAACTGGCCTCTTTTTAGGTCCCTGGCTATCCGGCAGTTGCGGTGAATAATGCAGCCGGAGTCAACAGAAATATTTCTTGCAATTAAATTTAGACCGTTTTCCAGATTGTTTTCTGAATCAGAGTTGACCGTAAAATCATTTCCATAACCTATCTGTACATTTTCTTTAATTTCCACATTTTTATCAATAATGCTTTTGTTGACCATTGAATTTTTGCGGATTGTGGAATCATTTAAGATGATAGAATTTTTAACCAGGGCTCCAGCTTCGATGTAGACACCCGGTCCAATAATCGAATTTTCTACTCTGCCGTTGACAATTGCGCCATTGGCAATCAAACTTTTTGTACTCAGGCTATGAGGGCCAAATTTAACTGGAGGTTTTTCCTCACTGCGGGTATAGATTGGCCAGTCTGGATCATAGAGGTTAATTTCCGGAACAGCGTCAGTAGTTTCCAGATTACTTTTCCAGTAAGATTGAACTGTTCTAATACTCCTCCAGTAGCCCTGATATTTAGAGATGAAAATCTTTTTCTGATCAGCAAGCATCTGCGGAATTATCTCTGTTTCAAAATCCACTGCTCCCTGACTGCAGTACTCTTTTAAATATTTAACGAGCACCTCTTTTTTAAAGACAAAAATCCCCATTGAAACCAGATTTTTAGCAGGTTCTTCTTCCTTTTTTATATTTTTTAACTGCAGATTATCTTCATAATCTAAAATAGAAAAGTGACGGGCATCAGGATAGGGAATATTGTTAGCTGCTAAAGTTAAATCAGCATCATTTTCTCGATGCTGTCTGATTAATTTTTGATAATTCATTTTATAGACCAGGTTCCCCGGCAGGATTAATATTTCTTCAGGACCATTACTCATAATATAACTTAGATTATTGTAGACAGCCTGTGCATCACCATAATACCAGTCTTCACCCTCCTTACCCTTATAGGGCTGCAGAATAGTGATTCCTCCATTTTTGCGGTCTAAATCCCAGGGTTTGCCGATCCCAATATGTTCTCTTAATGAATAGGGCATATACTGAGTTATAACGCCAATATTTTCAATGCCCGAATTTATGCAGTTATTTAAAGTAAAATCAATCAGTCGAAATTTCCCCGCAAATGGCAGGGCAGCCTTTGAACGAGTTTTAGACAAAAGGTCAAGTCGGCCTCCAGCAGTAACTAAAGC
>QBLP01000302.1 GCA_003070825.1 Halanaerobium sp.
TCCCAGTATGACTCAAAGTAATACTAAAAAAGATGAAGAGAAGCAAAATTCTAAAGGTAAAAATTCCAAAAATAAAGAAAAAGAAAAAACAGCAGCTTCAGCAAACGATAGGGAAATTACTGAGGACTTTGATATTACCAAAGATCAATCTAAAGATGTTAAAGATCAGGGAGAAAAACACGGTGATTACACACTTCCTGGAATTTCTTTATTAAATGATTCGGGTAAGAAGAAGGTTAAACTAGCAAATAAAAGTGAGTTATTGGAAGAAACCTTAAACAGTTTTGGGGTTGAAGCTAAAGTGATTAATGTTAACCACGGACCAACAATTACCCGCTATGAGATCCAGCCAGCTACAGGGGTAAAGGTCAGCAAGATTGTTAATTTATCTGATGATATTGCACTTGCTTTAGCAGCTAGAGATGTCAGAATTGAAGCACCTATTCCTGGTAAAGCAGCAGTTGGGATTGAGGTCCCTCACGGCAATGATATTACTGTATCTTTTCGGGATGTAATTGTCTCCGAAGAATTTCAAAAAGCTGAAGATAAACTGACCCTGGCTTTAGGTAAGGGAATTGATGGCGATACAGCAGTCTTTAACCTGGCTAAGATGCCTCATTTATTAGTTGCTGGAGCTACTGGTTCAGGTAAAAGTGTCTGTATCAATACTTTAATCAGCAGCATTCTATATCGGGCAACTCCAGAAGAGGTTAAACTGCTGCTTGTTGATCCCAAAAAAGTTGAACTAAATATCTATCAGGGGCTGCCCCATTTAATTACACCTGTTGTTACTGATCCCAAAAAAGCAGCCAATGTTTTAAAACTGGTAGTAGAAGAAATGGAAAATCGCTATGATCTTTTTTCTGAAACCGGCAGCCGAGGAATTGAGTCCTATAATAAGCAGGTTGATGATCCGGAGGACAAGATGCCCTATATTGTAGTAATTATTGATGAGCTTTCCGATTTAATGATGGTTGCAGCTAATGAGGTAGAGGATAATATCTGCCGCTTAGCTCAGATGTCAAGAGCAGCCGGGATTCATTTGATAATTGCGACTCAGAGGCCTTCGGTTGATGTAATTACCGGCTTAATTAAAGCTAATATTCCAAGTCGAATTTCATTTGCTGTTTCTTCAGCTACAGATTCCAGGACGATTCTGGATATGGGAGGGGCAGAAAAACTGCTCGGTAAAGGAGATATGTTATTTGCACCTGTGGGGATGCAGAAGCCGCAGAGAATTCAGGGTGCTTTTTTGACAGATCAGGAGATTTCGGAAATTACTTCTTTTGTTAAAAATCAGGCAACCGCAGAATATAAAATTGAAAAAGATGACATCAAAGAAGTTGAATTATCAATTGATGATGAGCAGGATGAATTGTACGAGGAAGCAGTTAAACTGGTAGTTAAATACAGAGCTTCAATTTCTATGCTGCAGCGGAGACTTCATATTGGTCATTCTCGTGCGGCTCGTTTGATTGATACTATGGAAGAGGATGGAATTGTTGGTCCTTATGCAGGCAGTAAACCTCGGGAGGTTCTGGTAAAAGAAGATGATCTGGAAGCAATATTGAACGGTGAATATGAAAATCAAGAAGCTGAAACCGAAGATCAAAAAAGTTAAAATCTTGACAAAAAAATTGAATTGTGATACTATTTAGTTAGTTGTCAGACAGGTAAGACGTCTGAAGAAAGGAGGGGTGGACTGGGAATTTGGATATACTAAAACATGATAAGAGACCACTATATTTAAAGATTAAAGAACACATTGAAAACTTAATTGATCAGGAAATTTATGAGGCAGGTGATAAACTTCCTTCAGAAACGGCTTTTGCAAAAGAGTTAGATGTCAGCAGGGCAAGTTTAAGAGAAGCACTGAGAGTTTTGGAAAAGGAAGGTAAAATCATCAAAAGTCAAGGTGTAGGAACTTTTATTTCTAAACCAATTCCCCGTTTTAAAAGAGGTATTGAGGAATTATTTAGTGTAACAGATACAATTAAAAATGAGGGATTCACCCCGGGAACAAGAGCTCTGGAGATCTCAAAAGAAAAGATTGAGAAACATCTTGCTCTAAAAATGAACATTAAAGAAAACGAAGAAATTTTAAAACTGCAGCGGGTTAGAACTGCAGATCAGAAGCCGGTTGTTTTTTGTATTGATTATTTAAATACCAATCTTTTTCCAATTGATAT
>QBLP01000303.1 GCA_003070825.1 Halanaerobium sp.
AGATGTGTATAAGAGACAGATCCCCTATTTTATTTTAGGAAAAGGCAGCAATTTAATTATTTCCGATAAAGGTTATAGAGGTATTATTATCTACACCGGCAGTTTGAATCACTATCAATTTGAAGGTAATCAAATTACTGCAGAATCTGGACTGGAGCTTAAAGAAATTGCAGATCTGGCCTACGAAAATTCTCTCAGCGGTTTTGAATTTGCAGCTGGAATCCCCGGTTCACTGGGAGGCGCACTCTATATGAATGCCGGAGCCTATGGCAGAGAAATGAAAGATGTAATTATTAAAGCACAATTTATTGATCAAAAGGGGAAATTAATTGAACTCAGTAAAGCCGAACTAAAACTTGAATACAGAACAAGTATTTTACAAAAAGAAGATCCAGACTGGACTGCAGTCAATGTTACAATCAAACTTAAAAAATCTAAAAAAAATTTAATCAAGGCAAAAATGGATGAACTGCACAATAAGCGCTGGAGCAAGCAGCCGATGGAATTACCGAGTGCCGGCAGCATTTTTAAAAGACCTCCTGGACACTATACCGGTCCCCTGATCGAAGAGGCAAAAATGAAAGGGTTTCAAATTGGCGGCGCCCAGGTTTCTACCAAACATGCAGGCTTTATAGTCAATAAAGATCATGCTACAGCTGAAGATATAGTCAAACTAATTGAAAAAGTTAAAAAAGAAGTTTATAAAATAAGCGGAGTCCAACTTGAAGTCGAACCCCGTTTTTTAGGTGAATTTTAATCGAGCAGTTCCTCCTTTTTACTGCGGGGGAGCTGTTTGATTTCATATTCTCTTTTCTGGGCCAGACTGCGGTTTTTAAAGGATTCCTGATGCCGAAGCTTAACCGGCAGACGTCCCCGCGTATATTTAGCTCCCTGACCAGCATTATGTTCTTCCAGTCTCCGCTCTATGTCAGTGGTATAGCCTGTGTAAAGACTGCCGTCACTGCATTCAACCACATAAATATAATGTAAATCATTAGACTTATTATCTTTAATAACTTCTAGTTCTTCTTTATTTTTTGCCATATTCCTGAATATATTTGCCGAGTGCTCGTAAGTGCTCTTTTTCTTCTTCAATTAACTGATTAACAGCTTCAATAGTTTTACCTTCATTGTAATCACACATTTCACGATAAAATAAAATAGAATCTTTTTCAGCCTGAATAGCAAGTTTTAAAGCTTTTTCTACATCATTTAAAGCTTCAACTGATTCGTCACTGTCATCTTTAGGAAAAACAGAATACTCAATTAAATAATTAAAATAGGCACTTACATCCTCTTCATAGAGGTAATCTGCGTTATCGTCTCCCTCACGCAGTTCCTCAGTTAAAGCTACAAATTTTTCATAATGATCCTGTTCATCCTGAGCTAATCTTTTAAAGAGTTCTCTCAAATCTCTATTTTCTGCTGCCTCAGCGTGCTTTAAATAAAACTTTTTTCCTCTTTTTTCAATATCCTTAGCCATTTCCATAACTTCTAAGGCATTAAATCTTTCTTTCACTGTAAATCCCTCCAGATTGTAATTATTTTGATAATGCTTTTGCAGTATGAGTGTTATAATAACTTTCTTTTCAAGCATTTATTTATCCAAATTATATCATATATTTGGGATTATTTAAATAAAAAAAAGGCCCAGCTCAAAAGCCGGGCTGTTTTAGTTATTTGAGGCAGAACTTATTTAGATTATTCTAAACTATAATCTAAATTAAAACTGATAACCTAAGGAAACAGTTAACTTGGAATATTCAACATCTACGTTATTACCAGGTACATGAAAATCATCTGCTTCACCATTATTGACTGAATACATAACTTCTGCACTCATATTACTTGCTAAATCCATACCGGCACCTACTGCATAATACATACCACCAGAAGTATCGCCAGTACTATCCATATCAAAGGTATTATAGCCTAAGTGACCTAAGAAATAATAGGGACTGTTCTGCATATTATAGTGAGCTAAAGCATAGAAAGGAACAAAATTTAGAGAATCGTTTAAACCATTATCATCTAAATCACGATCTAATTGATACTGAACTCCACCACCAAAGGTCCACTCAGAAGTATAAGGAACTTTATATTCTCCAACA
>QBLP01000304.1 GCA_003070825.1 Halanaerobium sp.
CTACACGCGTAAGATCGTCGGCAGCGTCAGATGTGTATAAGAGACAGATTTAACTTAAACATCAGTCTTAACTTTAAACTTCTCACCTCGTTCTATAACTTTGATTCCTTCAATAACCTCACCGGTATCAGCTACTACTGCTTTATCACCTACTACTATAATTTTCTGCTTCAGCTTCCTTTTATCAACTCTCTTTTTAACCTTTATAGCATCTTTCAAGTTCTTCTCTGCAAACTCCAGCAGCTTGCTGTCATCATATTCCCACTTATCCCTCTGCTTTCTAAACTGCAGCTGGCCGAAGGGCAGTTTATGAGTTTTAAGTTCCGGATCATCATCCTTTAAATCCAGAGCGTAATATTTGAGCTTCATCTCTAAATACTCAATGTCATTTTTTAAGCTGCTGTTTTCAGATTCCAGCCAGCTGTTCACTTCATCAACCTCTTTTTGAATAGCTTCAATCTCTGTTTCAGCAAATTCCTCATTTTCATTCTTCTTCTTTTTTAGATGTCTGATTTTTCTCAGCGCCCAGTTAGCTTTTTGGTCATTATCTATTATAAAATAGTCTTCTTCTTTTTCCTGGCTTTCCACCTTTGGTTTTAATTTAATGGCTTCCATAACTGCCTCCTTAATTTTCCGGTTGTTTTGCCTCAACATTATTTAAATCTTCACCACAGTAAGGGCAGATCCAATCGCTTCTGCCGGCACTGTAGCTTTTCCCCTTACACTCCGGACATTCCTTTACATACATCTATTTAAACCCTCCTAAGCTGATTTAGTCTTTAGATAGTTATCCTTAGTCAAACCCTTGAGCATCTCTTTAATCGGCTTCTCACCCTTGTCTAGCACCGGCATAATAACAGCTTTAACCTGATCCTGATTATTTAAGATGAAAATAGGATTTTTATTGTCTTTGGCCTTATATTTCACCCCATAATCAAGTAGAAAATCATAATCCCGGTTAAACATACCAATATCATTGCCGGCCTTATAAATTCTAACCTCATCACCTGAATCATTTTTCTTATAAAAGTCAGTGACTACTGCTTTGTACTTAGCATTACCAATCTGGCTTGTAACTGTTTTAGTGTTCAGCTTATTTTCTGCAAAAACATTACCACCTGCTGAAGAGATGGTTCCCTCAAAGTTAAAGGGTAT
Source organism: Halanaerobium sp. (assembly GCA_003070825.1). Lineage (GTDB taxonomy): Bacteria > Bacillota > Halanaerobiia > Halanaerobiales > Halanaerobiaceae > Halanaerobium. Next base: position 1,156 of record QBLP01000304.1, read on the forward strand.
ATCTGCAGTTGACTTGTAGCTGTTAAATTTAGCGAAAAACTTGCCGAATTCAGCCTCATTCAGCTTTACCATAATATAGGTGTCAGTAACGTTATATGATCCATCCTCAAACTTTTCAATTATTACATCATTTCTCTTTCTAACCAGCTTTGCAATTTCTTTACCATCAATCATTTTATCCACTCTCCTTTAAATTTTTTAGACAAATAAAAAGACCTGCCACTTAAGGCAGGCTAATAATCATTAGATGATATTAAATTTTACTTAAAGATGTCCGGTAGTTCCCTCCAGATCGCATCAAAACTGGTGTTATTCTGTCTTGATATCTGTTCTACAGCTCTACTTGCTTCCACTCCTAAAATGATCAGCTTAATGGCTGCTGCAGCTAATGCTGCTAGTGATACTGACATTGTATTCCCCCTTTCTAAGTGCTTATGTTAAAGGCTTAGTTATTCTGATTCACCTATATAATATATAACCGTAATCTGTTCAAATTAATTCTAACGGCAAAAAAATAGCCATCCCCGTTAAGAGGATGGCACAAAGTTTAAAATTAAATAATTGATTGTCAATAAGTTATTCCACCATTGTTTTTTAAATATCTTACTATTTCCGTATTTTTTTCTTCTTCTGCAAACTTCAAAGCTGTATTGCTTTTGAAATCAGTATTATTAATATCAGCTCCTCCATTTATCAATTCTCTTACTATACTAATATACCCATTTTGAGAGGCTAATATTAAAGCCGTTCTTCCTTTGTCATCATAAATTTCTAAATCAGCTTTATTTTTTATTAAAATTTGTACTGTTGATAAATGACCATTTTGGGCCGCACTTAGTATTGCCTCAGATCCATTAAAAGATAATGATACGCCTATATCAAGTAATATATTCACTATTTCTGAATGACCATTTTTGGCTGCACCTTTAATCGCCTGAGAACCATCAAAAGATGAAGATGATACTCCCATATCAATCAACATTTTTACTATTTCGGAACTGTCTCTTATACACAT
>QBLP01000305.1 GCA_003070825.1 Halanaerobium sp.
ATATAGATGATGATTTTAGTCATTCTTTATTTGATCTGCTGGAAAATAAATATGACTTAGAAATCAAATATGCTGTAGCAGAAATCATTCCTGTTACTGCCAAAGATAAATTAATGGAAAAATTAAATGTAAAGAAACACAGTCCTATTCTGCTTTTAGAACAGATGCATTATGATAATCAAGAAAGATTGTTTCTTTATTCAAAAAATTATTTTAGAAGTGACCAGTTCCAGTTTAAAGTCTTAAGAAGCAGATAAATATTAAATTTTTAATATAGTTAATTTTGGAACAATTGACTAAAATTGAAGTGTTTTATGTTGCAAATATAAGATAAAAATGTTATATTATAATTGCAATTCACAAATTTTGGTACCATTAAAAAATATATGAGGGGGTCATTATTTTGAAAAAAGTTTTAAGTTTAGCTATTGTTTTTGCTTTTGTTATGATGGTTGTTTTTGCAGCAGGACCTGCAGCAGCTCAGGAAGATGTTAAAGTAGGTATTGTTTTATCTACTGGTGGTTTAGGAGATCTTTCCTTTAATGATGCAGCTTACAGAGGTCTGCAGAGAGCCGAAGAAGAACTTGGTATTTCATTTGATTACATTGAGCCAGCAGATCCTTCTGAAGACCAAACAGCACTACGACGCTTTGCTTCCAGAGGTTATGATTTAGTTATTGGTGTAGGATTTCAGATGGCAGATAGTTTAAGAACTGTTGCCAGTGAATATCCTGAGACAAAGTTTGCTCATGTTGATCAGACATTTGAGAATGTTCCAGATAACATTGTTACTTTAAACTTTGCTGAATGGGAAGGTTCTTTCCTTGCTGGTGCACTTGCAGCTCTAACAAGTGAAAATGGTAATGTTGGTTTTGTTGGTGGAGTAGATTTTGCACTGATCCATCGTTTTGAAGGTGGTTTTTATCAGGGTGCAAAATATATAAATCCAGATATTGAAATCCAGAGCATGTACGCTGACGACTTTGGAGATCCAGCTAGAGGTCGTGAAATTGCTCTTGGTATGATTGATGATGGAGCAGATGTAATTTATCATGCTGCAGGTGGTACAGGAACTGGTGTCTTCCAGGCAGCTGAAGAAGAAGATATTTATGCAATAGGTGTTGACTCCAACCAGAACTATATTGCTCCAGGTCATGTAATTGCAAGTATGCTTAAAAAGGTAGATAACGCTGTATTTGATACAGTTAAATCTGTAGTTGAAGGTAATTACAAGGGTGGAAACAACTTGTACTTCACCTTAGCTGATGGTGGTGTTGATCTAACAAGTTTAACTGAGGTTGGTCAGCCAGTAATTAAAGCATATGAAAATGGCACAATTACTGAAGAAGAATTAGAAACAATTAAAGAGATGAAAAAGGAAGTTACTGCTCCTCATGCAGATCGAATCAACAAAATTAAAGAAATGATTATCAATGGTGAAATTGAAGTTGAAAACTGGGGAGAAACTGGCAGACCTGAAAACCTTTAATAAGCAGCACAAATTATATTCAACTAAAGGGCTCTGCTTTCCAGCAGAGCCCCATTAATTTCTAGTATATTTAGGGAGGAATAATCATGCCCAGGGAAGATAATTATATTTTAGATATGCAGAATATAACTAAAATATTTCCAGGTGTTAAAGCAAATGATAATGTTAATTTATCAATTAAAAAGGGTGAGATTCATGCTCTTGTTGGAGAAAATGGTGCAGGTAAAACAACTTTGATGAACGTTTTATATGGACTATATGAGGCAGATGGCGGCCAGATTTTTTATGAAGGTAATAAAATCAAATTAAACGGGCCTCAAGATGCTATTAAATTAGGGATCGGAATGGTTCATCAGCATTTTATGTTAGTTGATCCACTGACTGTAACAGAAAATATAGTACTTGGTAATGAGCCCCGCAGTGGTTTAATGTTGGATCAAAAAGCTGCCAAAAAAGAAGTCCAGGATATTTCAAATAAATATGGTCTTTTTGTTGATCCTGAGGCTAAAATTGAAGATATTTCTGTTGGTATGCAGCAGAGAGTTGAAATTATTAAAACTCTTTACAGAGGTGCAGAGTTATTAATTTTTGACGAGCCAACCGCGGTTTTAACTCCTCAGGAAATTGATGAATTATTTGATATATTTCGTTCTTTAAAAGAACAGGGTAAAAC
>QBLP01000306.1 GCA_003070825.1 Halanaerobium sp.
ATATTTAGGTATAGATCCATTATTTCCTTTATTTTTCTTCAAAATTAAACTGATTTACAATCTGATTTAGTTTTTCGACCATCTCGACCAATTCTTCCGACGCATCCACAACAGTTTGAGTGGAAGCTGCCTGTTCCTGACTAGATGCTGCAACCTCTTCGGCATTGGCTGCTGCCTGTTCACTAACTTCAGAAATCTCTTCCACAGCTTTTTTAACATTGATGCTGTTTTGATTCATACTTTCTACTTCCGCTTTAATATTTTTAATCAGAATTTCTAAGCTGTCAGCTTCCCCGGTGATTTCTGAAAAAGACCGTGAGGTTGTCTTAATTGAACCAACACTCTCATCAACTGCTTCTTTATTTTCTTCCATATTTTGGACGGCTTTTTCTACATCTTTTTGAATAGACTTAATTAATTTTGCAATATCTTCTGTTGCTTTTGAAGACTGTTCTGCCAGTTCTCTTATTTCTTCTGCCACAACTGAAAATCCTCGGCCTGCCTCTCCGGCTCTTGCTGCTTCAATTGCTGCATTTAAAGCCAGTAAATTGGTCTGATCAGAAATACCGTTGATTAAATCTACAATTTCTCCAATTTCTTTTGAGGACTCTCCTAAAGAATTAATAGCTTCAGAGGTTGCTTCTGTATTATTTTTGACTCTGCTGATACTATTTTCAGAATTATTTAAAGCCTGGTTACCGGATTCAATATTTTTCATCACATTTTCTGCACTCTGATTCATCTCTTCGGAATCAGAATTTACAGCTTTAATCTGTTCTCTCAACTCAGCAATTGTGGCTGAAGTCTCTTCTACCTGGGCTGACTGCTCTTCTGATCCAGAGGCAACTGTCTGCATCGCATTACCTATTTCTTCAGCTGAAGCTGATAATTCTTCACCAGTAGCTGTTAATTCCTGGCTGGAGGCAGATAGATTATCAGACATTTGAATCATATCTCTGATCAGCTGTCTTAAGACATCCGCAAATTTATTGAACCAGGCACCTAATTTTTCTATTTCATTTTTATTAACTTCTTTATAAACTTCACACTCTGTACAATCTTCATATTCTCCGGTTTTAATTCTCGGACAGTGTACTTCTTTACCAAACTCCGGTGCATAAGAACCTACATCAAACCAGCAGGTTACTCCATCTCGATCAAAGTCAGGACAGCTTTCTTCTCCACAGTCCATAATTTCTGAACAGTTAACTGTTTTTATTGGATAAGATACATTTAAATTACCAAGAGCGAGAGCTGCAAACATTCCTTCAAACTTTTCTAATGGATCAAATATTCTTTTTGCCACCAGGAAAGTAATAATTAAGGTTAAGATAATTCCAAGCACAGCAAAAATAATAACATTTCTGCTCAGACTATTTAATCTGCTTACAATCTGGCTGCGGTCGAAAGCTGCTTTAAAGTAGCCGCTGACTTCCCCCTGGTAATCTTCAAAGGGCATTAATAATAAATTATAATTACTTCTGCTCTCAATTAAGGTTTTGCCTGCTTTTAAGTTTGAAATTTGCTGGCTTCCCACCTGATAGGGATCATTATTTTCAGTACTTGCTATCCATCTCTTACTGTCTTCATCCCAGCTAACACTTTCGGTATCTGCAAGTGAATAGAGATAATAATCACCTGCAAAATTGTTTTCGATCTCTTCTAAAAAACCTGTTCCTAAACTTGAGCCAAATTCTACTGTCCCTAAATGCTCACCCTGATATTCAACTGGAGCTACAACCCGCAGACCATAGCCTCCTCTTCCTTCCTCAATTCCTGAAACCATTTCTCTATTCTGATTGGCCTGATTAACAGTAAAACGAAATGAAGAAAGATCATCACCATATTTTTCTGGATTATGTAAGCGTAAAAAAGAAGTAGAATCAGGTAAATGAAATTGAAACTGTGCCATCTCATCACTAATCTCCTGGTAGGAATCTAAGAGCATATTTCGCAGCAGCTCCCGATCTCTTTCTGCAAAAGCAGCCTGGACTGCTGTATTTTTAGCAATTAAGTTAACTGCTATTTTTCCCTCCTAAATTTTAAGTAGTTCATTATAATATACACCACTTTACAAAAAAATTAGATAAAAAATTGGCGACTTATTCCTTCTTTTGATATAATATTTGTTACCTACAACAAATATGAAAGGAATAAACCGCTGCTGTCTTTACCAAAAAAAGTTTTCAGAGTTTTTTCTGGATCATTATTTCTATTATAAGTTTTGATCAGGTACAGTCAATTAGATTTATCTGGAAGCATTTTATCTCCAAATATAAAAAGGACAGTCTGAATTCTCTCTATTATTTTTTATCATACAGCAGCTGGAATCTCAATGATCTAATGATTAAAACAACTGAGATAGCTCTATCTCTGATTCCTGAAAATCTGGCGGATGAAAAAATTTATCTGATTATAGATGATACCCTGCAGGAAAAATTCGGCGATAAATTTGCAGGCTGTCAGAGCTTCTTTGATCATGTCAGACGCAACAACAGCAGTTATCTTAAGGGTAATAGTTTTGTGGCATTGGCCATTTCTATACCCGTTTCTGCCGGAGAAGATGAGATTAATTATCTCAGTATTCCTCTGGGGTTTAGACTCTATAAAAAAGAGAAAAGCAAATTGACTATTGCCCGTGAACTTATTTTAAATATCATCAAATTAATTGATGATAAACAGGCTGTTATACTCTGTGATTCATGGTATAGCAAAGGTGACGTTATTGACACCGTTGAAGAATTTAAAAATATAGAATTTGTGGGTGCTGTTCGCAAAGATACAGCTTTTTTTGATTTACCTCCAGAACATAATGGCAAAAGAGGCAGACCTCGCAAATATGGAGACAAACTTTCTCTTAAAGATCTGGAATACGAAAAAACAGGTGATTATTATATAGCCAGCAAAATTGTTAAAACAAGATTATTTGATGATCCAGTAGAGATTGTGGTAACTCTAAAGGAACTTGAGGGATTTAAAAGTCCCCGGGTTTATATTAATACTGATACTGAATCAGAAAGTCTCAAAGATTGTTTTTTATCAGCTGTTAGAGCTAAAAATTATTCTGATCAGAAAAACGGCAGTACCATGTCAGAAGTTCCTGTTTTAAAAGAATATCGTCTGCGCTGGAACATTGAAATAATTTTTTATGAACTAAAAACTTTCTGGTCATTTGGTAATTATATGGTTGTTAAAGAAAAAGGTATTGAAGCCTATATAAATCTGCTTGCAACAGCCTATACCATTGTAAAATGCTATCCATTTATGATAGAAAATAAGGAAGAATTCATAAATTTAAGTCCGCAGCAGATAAAGAATAATCTTTCCCGTTATTTAAGGGAAGAACTAATTTTAGGCAGTTTCGTATCAGACTTCGAAAATACCAAAATTTATGGGAATTTAAAGGATTGTTTGCACAGCTTTATTTCATTCAGGGATGCTGCATGATAAAAAGTTGTAAAGTGGTG
>QBLP01000041.1 GCA_003070825.1 Halanaerobium sp.
TAATTAGTGAGTACAAAGATTCAGAATAATAATACTGCATAAGCCAGGTAAAAAAGGGAGTCAATTTAAAATCAACTCCCTCCACAAAATCATTAGTTAACAATTATTGTTCCAGCCTCACCTTTTACAGCCTCGGTAACTTTATTTAAGGAGGTAATTACAGCTTTTTTACCACCTTCTCTTACAAATTTGACTGCTGATTCTACCTTAGGTGCCATACTTCCTCGGCCAAACTGTCCTTCAGCTAGATGTTTTTCGATCTCTTCAATTTTAATTTCACCCAGCGCCTTTTCTTCTGCTGTCCCATAATTTATCATCACATTATCTACATCTGTTAAAATTAAAAAGAAATCGGAGTCTGTATTCTGAGCCAGAATGCAGCCAGCCCGATCCTTATCAATAACTGCCTCAACACCCTTTAATTCATTTTCCTTTTCTACTACTGGAATTCCGCCTCCTCCAGCAGCAATGACAATCCTTTTCCTTTCTATTAAATCATTAATTAAATCTTTTTCCATTATTTTAATTGGTTGTGGGGATGGCACAACTCTTCTCCAGCCACGGCCGCTGTCTTCTAGCCATTTTTCTCCCTTTTCTTTTTCCTGTTTTTTAGCATGTGCTTGATCAAAAAAAGGTCCAACAGGTTTTGAAGGCATATCAAAGGCAGGATCATCCTGATCAACTAAAACTTGAGTTACTACTGAAGTGCTATGTAGTTTTATATTTTTATCTTTAAAAACATTTAAAAGGCTGTTCTGAATCATATAACCTATAAATCCCTGTGTTTGAGCTCCACAAAAATCAAGAGGAAGTGCTGGAATCTTGCTGGCGGCAGCCTGCTGTAATAATATATTCCCGACCTGTGGTCCATTTCCATGGGTAATTATAATTTCATGGCCTGAGGCAGCTAATTCTCCAATCTGTAAACAACTCTGATAAACATTGTTCATCTGTTCAGCTGCTGTTCCTTTCTGTCCTGGTTTTAAAATTGCATTTCCACCTAAAGCAATTGTCAGTCTCATCCTATAACCTCCAGATAAATATTAATTTTAAATTAAAAAATTAAATATAATTTAACTATATAACAATAATATAATATATTTCTGAAAATTACAACATATTTTTAGAGAATAAGGCCAGAAAAGAAAAAAGACCTGCCGCCAGGCAGATCTTAATTTAAAACAATTTTAATTTGTGAATTTATTTACTTGTACCTGGTTCAAAACTAATGTTTTGAACCAGGTAAAAAAGTATATATATTATTACTTATATTTTTTAATTACAATACAGGCATTCTGACCACCAAAACCAAAGGAATTACTTAAAGCAGCATTAATTTCAGCTTCTCCTGCTTTATTTGGCTGATAATCAAGGTCACAGCCTTCTCCTCCTTCTTCAAAATTCATAGTAGGAGGTACAACATTTTCTTTAATTGCCATAGCTGAAATAATTGCTTCAACTCCACCAGCAGCCCCCAGTAAGTGACCGGTCATTGACTTGGTAGATGAAACTTTCAGTTTATAAGCATGATCACCAAATAGCTTTTTGATCGCTGTTGATTCGTACTGATCATTTAAAGGTGTTGATGTACCATGGGCATTAATATAATTAATTTCTTCAGGCTTCATACCTGCTCTGTCAACTGCTGCCTTCATAGCTCTAACAGCACCTTCTCCTTCTGGAGCTGGAGATGTAATATGGTAAGCATCACCGGAAGCACCATAACCAACAACCTCAGCAATGATATTAGCTCCCCGCTTTTTAGCACTTTCTAAAGTTTCTAAAATCATAATACCAGCACCTTCACCGATAACAAAACCATCTCTATCCTTATCAAAAGGACGGCTTGCTTTCTCAGGCTCATCATTTCTGGTTGAGAGAGCTTTCATATTACCAAAACCTGCAACTGCAGATGGGGTAATTGAAGCTTCTGTACCACCGGCAATCATAATATCAGCGGCACCTCTCTTAATTGTCTCAAAAGCCTCGCCAATTGCTGTAGTAGCTGATGCACATGCTGTTACAGTATTCATATTTGGCCCCTTTGCCCCGGAATAAATAGCAACATTACCAGCCGCCATATTAGAAATCATCATTGGAATAAAGAAAGGACTGACTCTTCTCGGTCCCCGGCTGTGAAGTCTTTCTACCTGTTCTTCAAAAACTTCAATGCCCCCAATACCGGATCCAACTATAACTCCTGTTCGATCAGCAATCTCCTCAGTAATTTCTAAACCTGCATTTTCTAAGGCCTTCATTGCTGATACAATTGCATACTGACTGTAAAGTGCAAGTCTTTTTGCTTCCTTGCGCTCTATGTATTCTCCTGGATCAAAATCTTTAAGCTCAGCTCCAATTTGACTTGGAAAATCGGCAGCATCAAAATTTTCGATTTTAGAGATACCTGATTTTCCAGCTTTAATATTTTCCCAGAATTCTTCTAATTCTGTACCCAAAGAATGAACAACACCTGCACCTGTAATTACAACTCTTTTACTCATTTAAATAATCTCCTCCTAAATCAATCTGATTAAATTTATTATTTTAATTTCTTTAATGTCTTTTTAAGACTTTTTTCGTCTTCAACATTATACGCATTTAATGAGCGGTCAATTCTTCTCATCAGGCCTTTTAGAACTCTGCCCGGGCCAACTTCGACATAATCTTCGTAGTCATCAGCTTTAAAACGCTCAATAGTTTCTACCCAGCGCACACTGTTATCCAGCTGTTTAATCAGTGCAGCCTTAATCTCACTGCTTTCTTTGACATAATCAGCTGTAACATTGGCAATTAAAGGGATTTGAGCATCATTAAAATCAACTGCTTCGATTGTATTTTTTAGTTCTTCTTTTGCAGGCTCCATTAAGGGTGAGTGAAATGCTCCACTAACTGAAAGGGGAATAACTCTTTTGGCTCCCTTTTCGGCTAAGAGTTCTTCTGCTTTACCAACTGCTTCTACTTCACCTGAGATAACTACCTGACCGGGAGAATTATAGTTGGCTACTGTTACAATACCATCAACCTGATTTAAAACCGCTTCAACTTCCTCATCAGCAAGTCCAATTACTGCTGCCATAGTTCCCTTTCCGTCTGGATCTGCCTGATCCATTAGCTCACCACGGCGACGCACCAATTTTAAACCATCTTCAAATGACAGAACACCAGCGGCATGAAGGGCTGAATATTCTCCCAGGCTGTGGCCTGCTGCTGCTGCTGGCTTAAGTCCATTTTCAGCCAGAACTGCCTTCACCATAGCACTCACTGTATAAATTGCAGGCTGGGTGTTTTTAGTGTTATTTAGATCTTCTTCCGGACCATTAAAGATCATATCTTTAAGTTCAAAATCCAGAATCTGATCGGCCTCATCTAAGACCTTTTTTGCTGCTTCATGGTTTTCATAAAGCTCTTTTCCCATACCTACATACTGTGAACCCTGTCCTGAAAACATAAATACTAAGTTGTCACTCATTTGAAAAGCCTCCAGTTAAATATTTTTTTACTTAATTTTCCAGTATATTAATCTTGCTTTTAAAATCAATTTTATTTAAAACTCTATTTTTTATTTCAGTTTTTATAATTTATTAGAATAACTATTTAAGGTCATTCCATTCCATTACTGCAGATGCCCAGGTTAAACCGGCACCAAAAGCTACCAGTACTACCTTATCACCATTATTTAATTTCCCTTTTTCTTTTGCCTCTGCCAGCGCAATTGGGACTGAAGCAGCTGAGGTGTTCCCATATTCAGGCAGATTTACATAAACCTGATCATCAGATAATTTTAATCTCTTTGCTGCCGCTCCGATTATTCTGGTATTTGCCTGGTGAGGAACAAGTAAATCAACTTCCTCTTTTTTAACTCCGGCTTTTTTGAGCACTTTTAGTGAAGCTTTCCCCATTGTTTTAACAGCGAATTTAAAGACTGGGGTACCTTCCATATAGAGATAATGACCGGCATTATCAATAGTCTCATGAGATGCAGGCTGTCTTGAACCTCCTGCAGGCTGATATAAGGTATCTGCACCTGAACCATCTGAACCTAAATCTGTAGCCAGAATCCCACCTTTATCTGCAGCCGAAAGAACTGCTGCTCCAGCTCCATCACCAAATAAGACACAGGTACCTCGGTCTTCCCAGTTTAAAATTTTGGAAAGCACCTCAGTTCCAATGACCATTACATTGTCATACATTCCTGATTCAATAAAATTGGCCGCTACACTGACTCCATATACAAAACCGGAGCAGCCGGCCTCTAAATCAAATGCTGCTGCGTTTTTGGCTCCTATTTTATCCTGAATAATACAGGCAGTTGCAGGAAACATCATATCCGGAGTAATTGTTGCTACTATAATCAAATCTAAATCTTCTGCATCAAGTTCTGCATCTTTTAATGCTTCTTTTGCAGCTTCAACTCCTAAATCTGATGCCGCCTGATCATCAGCAGCAATTCTCCTTTTTTCGATTCCTGTTCTTGTTCTTATCCATTCGTCACTTGTATCTACTATGTCTTCTAAATCATGATTTGTCATTACTTTTTCCGGGAGATATTTACCCAGACCTGTTATAGTTGCTCTACGCAAAATATTCACCTTCCTTAGTTTGTCTATATGTAATTTATCACTTTTTCGACTCTTAGTCAAGTTTAGCAAAAAAAATAATAAGGGTACCGGGTACTTAGAAATATCTGAAATTTATTTGACAACAGGATTTGTGGTTGTTAAATATTTCCAGGCTCCCGGTACCAGCATTCATTTAAGATTAGAACAAACCCAGCTGACATTTTACTATTTTTACATTCTGTTCTTTAACAATTTTACCGATCTGAGGAACAGACATTTTAAGTAAATCCGCTAAGAGATGAGCCTGGTAACAGGTCATTTTTTCGGGCTGAATTATAAAGGGCAATCCATTGAGCTTCCCTGCTGAAAGTAGGGTATTGGTGTTAATCTTGATATTAGCTCTATTTTTTACCATTTTAGCTGATTCTTTTTCTGGTTCATCCTTATTTTCTAAATAAAAAAGCAGATCAGGATTCAAAAAGTTAATAATCGTATTTCCTTCGATAAAAAGTCTGTCTATATCATCATCGAGAAGGTTGCGAGCCAGCTGGTAGGCACTCGGCAGTTCTGCTGCCGGACTCTCTAAAAGTATTACCTTATCAGCTCCATGCTCAACAACTCTTGCTGTATCTGTACCTGCCTGATTAATCACTTTTGGATCATTAATCACCTTATATTGATCAAGTTCATTATTGATCGATGTTTTGATAACTGCTGTTTTGGCACAGCTGTCTTCTAACATTAAGGAAATTAAAGTCGTCTTACCAGCCTTACTGGCAGAAGCACTGACTCCTATCATTTCCATAATTATTCCTCCTTATAAATTCAATTTATTGGTTAAAATCAATTGTGTTATTTTTCACCAGAATGAGACCTTTCCAATAAAATAGTAAGGGATTATCAGTAAAAAATCAAATCTGAGTCAAAAGTTTGTTTTAAAACCCACTGCTTTAATGAGTATTCTGAGTTGAGGCTACAGAATTTCTATTTTATCGCCGGCTTTAACTTCTCCACCTTTAATTACTCTGGCAAAAACTCCTTCTCTGGGCATTACACAGTCTCCAATTGTCTGCCTGATCTCACAGTCGTGGTGGCATTTTTTTCCGATCTGAGTGATTTCCAGTAAAATCTCTCCATTGATCCTGAGCTGCTGACCTACAGGGAGTTCAAATAAATCCTCTAGACCTTCAGTTGTAATGTTTTCGGCAAAATCACCAAAATTGAGTTCATAGCCCTGACCCCGCATCTTATCTATGCTGCTGCTGTCTAATAAGCTGAGCTGTCTGTGCAATTTGCCAGCATGAGCATCACCTTTTAGCCCATAATTTTCAAGCAGCTCACCTTTATTAATAACTTTTTTGGTTGTTCCCTTTTTTTCACTCAAACAAACCGCCTTTACTCTTCCTTCCATTTACCACACCTCTTAAAATGATTTATTTTTTTGACCTGGCTGATGTTCGGTTATTTCTCCCTTTAAGATTTTAACACCATGAGGAATAATTTCGATTACTGCCTCAAGACATTCACGGGCTGCTTTGGGACTGCCGGGAAAGTTAATAATTAAAGTCTGTTTTCTGATGCCAGCTCTGGCCCGAGAGAGTGCAGCCTGAGGGGTGATAGAAAGAGTGTCTGCTCTAATTTTTTCTGGGATACCAGGCACCTCTTTTTCGATCACCGCCAGAGTTGCTTCTGGAGTTATATCTCTTTTGGCAAAGCCAGTACCTCCAGTAGTTAAAATTAAATCCGCTTTTTTCTGGTCAGCAATCCTGCTTAAAATCTCCTTAATGTCTTCCTTTTCATCGGCAATTATTTCTTCATAGACAATTTTTGCCCCTATATTTTCCATCATCTCTTTAATTACTGGCCCACTCAAATCTTTTCTTTCACCTCTTGAACCCTTGTCACTGATGGTTAAAACTGCTGTTTTTATTTTGAAGTTATTCTTCTCGCTCATAGATTCCACTCTTCCCTCCGGCTTTATAAATCAATCTAATATTATTAATTTCCATCGACTTATCAACTGCTTTTGCCATATCGTAAATTGTCAGAGCTGCCAGATTTACAGCCGTCAAAGCCTCCATCTCAACTCCTGTCTGGCCGCTGTTTTTAACTTCTGCTTTAATTATTATTTTATCTTTGAAATCAAGGTCAAAATCTACTTTAATGCTGCTTAAAAGCAGGGGGTGACACATTGGAATTAAATCTGAAGTCTTTTTGGCCCCGGTAATTCCTGCTATCCTGGCTGTTTCAATAACAGCTCCTTTTTTTAAATTACCATTTTTTATCATCTTTAAAGTCTCCGGCTTCATTTTAATTTCACCAGCTGCTCTGGCTGTACGCTCAGTTATTTCCTTCTTCGAAACATCGACCATTTTCACCCTGCCATTTTGATCTATATGTGAAAATTCTTTTTTTGAATTATCTTCACTCATCATATTTTAACCTCCAATCTGGGACATATTTCTGCTGTAATCCTGCTGCTCAAAATTAAGATTATGACAGGCAGGTTTGATTTTTAAGGCCTGCCTGTAAGCAGCGATGATTTCTTTTTCATTAATACCAGCTATTTTAACTTCCTGATTTGATGCCAGGCATGGTTTAAACTTGCCATCGGCAGTAAGGCGCAGGCGATTACAGCTGCTGCAGAAATGTTCACTTAGAGCTGAAATAAAACCGAGCTTTCCTGCTGCTCCTTTAAGCTTAAAATAGACTGCCGGTCCACTACCCTTGCTGACTGCAGGCAGAAGTTGATGTTTCTCACTGATTAGTTTTTTGATTTCTTGAGTGCTGATAAATTTTTCTGCCTCAGCCTCGCCACCTAAAGGCATATATTCTATAAATCTAATGCTCAAATTTTTCTTTCGGCTTAGTTCAACAAAGTCAAATAATTCATCATCATTGACTCCGCGCATGACAACAACATTTAATTTGACTGGATCCAGACCGGCATTTAAAGCCGCACTAATCCCTTTTAATACCTCAGCCAGATTGTCTCTTCTTGTAATTTTTTTGAATTTTTCTGGTTTAAGAGTATCCAGACTGATATTTATTCGATCCAGACCTGCCTTTTTTAACTGCTGAGCTTTTTCTGAGAGTAAAACTGCATTTGAAGTCATAGAGATATCATCTAACTGAAGCCTGTTTAAATCTGAGATGAAATCTTCTACCCCCAGCCGCACCAGAGGCTCTCCTCCGGTAATTCTAACTTTTTTGATACCCAACTTAATTCCAGTTTCTACAATTTTTAAAATTTCTTCATAGCTTAAAATATCCTGATGATCTTTATTTTCGACTCCTTCTGCCGGCATACAGTAGCGGCAGCGGAGGTTGCAGCGGTCAGTTATTGAGATTCTTAAGTAATCTATTTCTCGACCCAGCTGATCATTTAGTTTCTGCATTTTGTGGCCTCCATTATAAATCCAGAATTTTAATTTCTCCGGTATTTCGGCACTGATAACCGCCCAATTTTTCAATTTCAGTTTTCAGCTGATCCTGACTAATCAATTCTATTAAAGCCTGAATTTGGGGCTGCTCCAGAATTTCTTCCCGGAATATTAGATCATACCTTTCCTCCGCCAGGGGCAGAAAATCAACTTCCATAACTTCTGCTGCAGCCCGAATACCTAAAGCTGCATCTGCTGAACCTCTGCCAACAGCTGCTGCTGCAGCGATATGGGTAAATTCTTCTTTTTCATAACCTGATATTTGCTCTGGTTCAATTCCGTTTTCTGCCAGCAAATAATCAAATAAAACTCTGGTGCCCGCACCCCGCTGTCGGTTAATATAATTAATCTCGGCTTCGGTTAAGTCCTGGAGAGCATTGATCTTTTTGGGATTACCCGGTTTGAGGTATAAGCCCTGCTCCCGGTGGACGAGATTAAGAACTACCAGTTTTTCGCCTTTAAAAAACCTCTGCAAATACGAAATATTATATTCTCCAGTTTCCGGGTCAAGCAGATGGGCTCCAGCCAGCTGTGATTCTCCCCGGCGGAGAGCAGTTAAACCTGCCATTGAGCCAACTGTCTGCAGTTTTAAATCAAAATTATAATTTTTTTGGTGCAGCTGATTCCTGATTAAATCCAGGCTCAGATCATGGCTGCCGATTAAAAGTAAATCATTTTTTATTTTATTTTTTTCCTTTAATAAAATCACGGGCGCCTTATCACCTGGATGCAGACCTTCTTTATTTTCGGCAATCCGCATAATTCCATCAGCCTTTAAAATTGATTCCATAGCTGATGAACCTCTTTTTAAAGGTACTGCTGTATACTTACCCTCAGCATCAACAGTTAAGTTAACCCGCAAAAATTCCTCCAGACCAATATCAGAGGGAACTTTTCTTTTTACTTCAGCTTCAATTTGATTAAAATCAGCTGCCTGTATTCCCTGCAGCTGAGATACCAGTTCCCGAACAAATAGCTGATTATCAAGCCAGGCAGAAAGTGGGTAGCCAGGCAGCCCAAAAACTGGCTTCCCGTCTATTTCAGCTGCTATCAATGGTTTGCCGGGCATTATATTTACACCGTGAAATAAAATTTCTCCCTTTTCTTTCAAAATATCAATTGTATAGTCTCCTCTGCCGGCTGAAGAACCGGAGAGAACAATAAGCATATCACTTTTTTCTGCCGCTGCTGTTAGAGCTTTTTCAATTAAATTCTTCTGATCGGGAATTATATCCGAGATTTTGACCTCTGCGCCCCATTTTTTTAAGGCAGCCCTCACCATCTGAGAATTAAATTCTACTAATTCTCCTCTTTTTGGAGCTGCTTCGGCTTCAACCAGTTCATCTCCGGTTGGAATTATTGTAATCTGCGGTTTCTGATAAACCTCAACTTCTGTTACTCCCGCTTCCAACAGGGCACCAATATCATAATCTTTTATCCGGTGAGCTGTTGTAACTAAAAGATTCCCTTTAACCGCACTCTCTCCGATCGAGCGAATGTGATTCCAGGCTGGAACTCCCTTTTCAATCTGATATGTGTTTTGATCAATCTGATTTACTTCTTCAATTTTTATTACTGCATTAAACTGCTCCGGAATCGGGTCCCCGGTATCTACAGCTACTGCATCTCTGCCAATTTTTAATTGAACTGGATTTCTCTCGCTGGCACCTGCAGTCAGCTGAGCTTTAACTGCTATTCCGTCCATTGCCGAAGCATAATAATCCGGAGCTGAGCGGGCAGCTTTAACTGCCTCTGCGCTAACTCTCCCCTCAGCTGCAGTAGTTTTGATTTTTTCAGTCGCTGTTCTTAAATCTTTAAAATTGTTTTTTAATTTTTTTAGAGCATCAGCAAGTGATATTTTATCTAAGTATTTTTTTACCATAGCCTAATTCCTCTCTTTAACTATTTATTTAAATCAACAAATCAATATATTTTTAGATTGGACCTGTTATTAATCTTATTCAATCAGAGTCAGCTCAACTAACTCTCCTTTTTCTTTCCCCTCCTGATTTCTGGGAACTCGCAAAAGAGCATCGCCATGGGCTAAATTGGTTATTAGACTTGATTTTCCCAGCAGAGGTTCTGCCAACAATTTGTTATTTTCTTTGATAATTCTAACCGGAATATATTCTTCTCGTCCCTTATCTGAAACCAGACTTCTTGTTAATTGAGCTTTGATTGGATATTTATTCTCTTTAATTCCAATTTCAGCTGCTTCTTTTTCGCCATTTAATACCCTTACAATCTCGGCAACTAAAATATTATTAACTGTCCAGGCAGATGCTGGATGGCCGGGAAGACCAATAACAATTGTATCCTCAATAACTGCTAAAATTGTCGGTTTACCTGGTTTAATTGCCAGGCCGTGCAGGAGAACTCCGGGCTCTCCTAAAGAATTAAGCAGATCAATGGTCATATCCTTGATTCCAACTGAGCTGCCGCCTGATATCAGGACTAAATCCTGACCCAGCTCATTTTTGACAGCTTCTTTTAGTTTTTCAAATTTATCTTCTACTATTCCCACTTTTTTGGCAGCTGCTCCAATTTTATTCAAATAAGAAGTTATAGAATAACTGTTAATATCTCTAATTTGACCGGCATCTGCTTCAGCCTCTGCTGAAATTAATTCGTCTCCAGTAGAAATAACTGAGACCTCTGCCCTGCTGAAAGCATTAAATTCAGTGATCCCGAGTCCAGCAAGTGCTCCAATATCGCGGGCCATTAGCTTATGCCCCTTTTTAAAGAGTAATTCACCTGCAGCTATGTCTTCTGCCTTCTGAACCAGGTTTTCGCCTGCTGCCAGTGATTTAAAGCTCTCAATTGTATTTTCATCAATTTTTTCTGTGTCTTCAATCATTAAAACCGCATCTGCACCTTCTGGCAGCATTCCACCCGTTGGAATAGCTGCTGCCTGACCATTTTTTAACTTCAGTTCAGTTCCCTTCCCCATTTCTATACTGCCTGCAATCTCAAAATAGGTCGGCATCGAAGCTGAAGCTCCAGCTGTATCAGCAGCTTTGACCGCATAACCATCAACTGTAGAGCGGCTAAAAGGAGGCAGATCAACTGGAGAAAAGATATCTTCTGCCAGAATTCTGCCTAAAGAATTTTCCAGATTTAATTTTTCTCTGCTCAAACTTTTATTACTTAAAAAAGATTTAATTTCTTCCCAGAATTTCTCCGGGGGATTTAATTCTAAAAATTCTCTCATAATAGATTATTCATCCCTTCCAACTGATATAAAAA
>QBLP01000307.1 GCA_003070825.1 Halanaerobium sp.
TAAACTGGTTTTTCTGTCATTATATAATTAACCTCCATTAAATATTATTCTTCAATTTTAAGCTAATTCCTTTTTTATAAGCAAATTTACTTAAAAAAAGAGAACACTATCTCTAAGTGCTCTCCTTTTTTAATTATTATTGATTTTTTGTCATTGCAGCAACTTCAGCAGCAAAGTCTTCTTCTTTCTTTTCAATACCTTCACCAATTTCGAAACGAGTAAACTGCTTAACTTCCATATCATTTTCTTCCAATATTTCAGCAACAGTCTGATCATCGTCTCTAACAAATGGCTGCTCTAAAAGACAGACCTGGGTATAATACTTATTGATCTTACCTTCTACAATCTGATCAATAATATGCTCAGGTTTACCTTCATTTAACATCTGCTCTTTATAAATCTTCTTTTCTTTTTCGATAGACTCAGCATCTACAGAATCACGATCTAAGAATTCTGGATTGATGGCTGCAATATGCATTGCAACATCTTTGGCAGTTTGAGCCTTTTCTTCAGTAAATTCATTGGCAAATTCTACTAAAACACCAATTTTACCGCCCATATGGATATAACCAAATAAATATCCATCTGTTTCAACTCTTTTGAATCTTCTCAGATTGATATTCTCACCAATATTAGCAATTGCTGCCTTAATAACCTCACTTACTGTTTCGCTGTCATCTTTAAACCAGGCTTCATTTTCAACAGCTTCTACCTCATCTGCCTCACTCTGCATTAAATGCTCAGAAATATCATTAACAAGGGCCTGGAAATTATCATTTTTAGCAACAAAGTCAGTTTCAGAATTAACTTCAACCAGAACACCTTTTTTGCGATCATCACTTATATTTAAGCTTACTAATCCCTCAGCTGCAACTCTACCTGCTTTTTTAGCAGCGGCTGCCATACCTTTTTCTCTTAAAAACTCAACAGCAGCTTCAATATCGCCGTCAACCTTATTAAGAGCCTTCTTGCAGTCAAGTACACCTGCACCAGTTCGGGAACGAAGCTCTTTTATATCTTTCATTGTAACTCCCATTTATTAAAAACCTCCTTATAATAACGAATAAATATTAACTAAATTATGCTAGAAAAAAAGCGCTGCAAAGCATAAAACTTTACCAGCGCTTTTATTAATTCTTAATTATTCAGCAGTATTTTCTTCAGCTTCAGCTTCTTTTTGAACTTCAGCTTCCTGTTTACCCTGCTTTCCAGCAAGTACTGCGTCAGAAATAACACTGGTAATCAATTTGACAGCTCTAATAGCATCATCATTACCAGGAATGACATAATCTATCAGATCTGGATCACAGTTTGTATCTAAGATTGATACAATTGGAATATCCAGTTTTCTAGCTTCAGAAACTGCGATATCTTCTTTTCTTGCATCTGTGATAAAGATTACATCTGGTAAACCATTCATATCTCTAATTCCACCGAGGAATCTCTGAAGTTTATCGTGTTCTTTGTTTAACTCGATAACCTCTTTTTTAGGAAGAACTTCAAAAATACCTTCTTCTTCCATCTGCTCGATTTCTTCTAAGCGGTCAATACGCTTTTTGATAGTATGGTAGTTTGTTAACATACCACCTAACCAGCGCTGATTAACATAAGGCATTCCGCATCTTTCAGCTTCTTTTTTAACAGTTTCCTGTGCCTGACGCTTGGTTCCAACGAACAGTACATTTTTACCCTCAGCAGCCTCATCCTTAACAAAGTTATAAGCTTTATCAATTAATTTAACTGTCTGCTGTAGGTCAATGATATAAATCCCATTTCTTTCGGTGAAAATATATGGTTTCATCTTTGGGTTCCATCTCTTAGTCTGATGACCAAAATGAACACCCGATTCGAGGAGTTGTTTCATGTTTACAACTGACATAACTCCTGCACCTCCTTTCTGGTTTTAGCCTCCGACAGCATCAACTCTAAACACAACTGTATTAAATACAGCACCAGCATTTAGATCAACTGTCGTGTGTATTTTGCCACAAAAAAGTATACCATAGACTTGAGTTTTAATCAAGCGTTTTTTGAAAAAATCTTTTTTGTCTGGCGGTTAAAAGGCTCCTCAAATAAATTAAGGAGCCTTTAATATCAGCATACTAAACTTTATTTACGC
>QBLP01000308.1 GCA_003070825.1 Halanaerobium sp.
ACAATCAAGGGGGATTTTAATAATGAAGAGACTTACAATTACAATTGCTTTAATGTTAGTCGTAGCGTTAGCTATGCCAGCATTTGGTGCTTCTTTCTCAGATGTACCTTCTGATCACTGGTCATATAATGCTATTAACAAGTTGGTTGCTGCTGGTATCGTTGAAGGATATCCAGATGGCGAATTTAAAGGTGAACAGTCAATGACTCGTTACGAAATGGCTGTTATGGTTAGCCGTGCTCTAGATAACATTGTTGATGAAATGGAAGCTATGGGCCAAGGTCTAACTACAGGTCAAGCTGAAGACGTAACTGCTATCGTTAAGTCCTTAATGGAAAAGAACACTAATGAAACATTAAGCGATGCTCAAGCTGAAGAAGTAGCAGATATCGTTGATGCTTTAACATTCGAACTAAGATCTGAACTTAAAGTTCTAGGTGCAGACGTAGATGCTTTAGGTAAAGATATGGACGAATTAGAAGCTAAAGTAAATGCTTTAGAAACAGATATGCCAAAAGATAACATTGAATTTAGTGGTAAAGTTTCTGCTGTTTTCCAGGCTGGTGACTATGGTGATGATCCAACTGCAACAGCTGAAGCTCTAGCTGATGGTGATGCACTTGATGTTGATTTACCACGTTCTGAAAGACTTGATGTTAATGATCTTGATAGTGATGATGTTACTGATGAAGTTCTTTACGCTGGTAATGGTGGCGGCGACTATGATGATTTTCCAGCTGAACAGGCATTTTACCAGGAATTTGATTTTGTTGTAAATGCTGAGGTCAGCGGAATTAATCTGGATTTTGTTGTTGATACTATTACCAATGGTTTTACTGATTACGAAGGTTATAGATATGATAACTATGAATATGTACTTGGTGACCAGGGTGATGGTAAAGATATAATGATGGATACCGGACGTTTAGATATTTCCAAAGATAACTGGATGCTGAAAATTGGAGATATGGACGATTATGATGTAGATGAGAATGCATACTTCTTTGATGTAGAAGATGCTGAAGGTGTAGAATTTACCGGTCCTGTTTATGGTCTGGATCTTAAAGCCTTTGCTATCGGTTTTGATGAAGGTGCTGATAATGATGATCCAAGCCGTGAAAATGAATATTATGGTGCAGCAGCTACCAAAGACTTTGGTAAAACTCAGGTAACAGGTAAAGTCTATCAGGGCAGCATTGACGGAAAGTCTTTTGTTAATAATGGCGAGACCGTTAACGGTGAAACCGTTACTGATGTTGCAGTAGCAGTTCAATCTGCTCTAACTGATGCTCTGACTGTAAGTGGAGAAGCTGTTTATAACCAGTTAGATGAAGCTGATACTGATGACAGTTTATTCCAGATTAATGCAGATTATAAATTGAGTGATATCTGGAGCTTCCGCGGTAGTTACCAGACTGTTGGTGATGAATTCAATGGTGGTAGTGCTGAATTCACCGATGGTACAGATTATTTCACTGGTGTAGAATCAGATCTGGAAGAAGACTATGATTTTGATAAATATACACTGGGTACTTCCTATGTAGTAAATGACAATAACAGTCTTGATTTTGATGTAATGATGGTTGAACATGAAACAGATCAGCCACCTGTACAGGGACTGGCAGGAAAAGCTAATGAAGATAAGATGGAATATGGTGTAGGCTGGAATAATGTTTACGGTAAATTTACCAATCACTTCAAGGTTTCTTATATAGAAAATGACTATTATACTGATGTGATAGATGATGATGCAACAGTAGTTGAACTGGGAACAGAGTTTCCCTGGACAGAAAAAACTACTGTAAGTGCCAGTGTAGTTAACAAACAGGCAGACCTTTATGATAATGAAGGTATCTGGGACAGAGATATGCAGTATACCTATCTTACAGCCGGTCTTGACCACAAGTTAACCGAGAACATCAGCTGGCTGACAGATGTAATGTATATTACCGGTGATGTTGATCAGTTAGATAATGAAAAAGATGATTATGATGTTTCTCCTTATAATGATAGAATTGCTGGTGAGAATGCTGATATTGATGGTAGCTTTATCACAACATCTCTATCAATTAGCTTCTAAATATAGCTTACAG
>QBLP01000309.1 GCA_003070825.1 Halanaerobium sp.
AGATGTGTATAAGAGACAGCATCCGGGCAGATTCCAAAGTCTGCCTGAATAGACAGGGTAAACAATCATATCTCATCTTCATTTGTAATCACCTCTTTTTAATTATATGGCTGTTATGAACATAAGTCAATAATTTTTGGATTTGATTTTCATTAAAAAAATAGTTATGATATAAACAATGTGCATTAATTAACTAATATAAATAGATAATAAGGATGTTGATTAAAAATGGAGAAAAGTACAATATCAAAAATGCTTTAGGGGCCTCACTGATTCTGATTATTATTGGAATGGTGATCAGCAGCTCTTTTGGAACAATTGCTACCATAATAGTACTGCTGGGAGTAGCTGAAGGACTGGGAGTTCCAAAGGCGGTCACTGTGGGAGCAATGCTAGGCGATAAAATTTCTCCGATGTCGGATTCGACAAATTTGACTGCAGCGATGAGCAGCACCGATCTTTTTGATCATATCAAGTCGATGCTCTATGTATCAGGACCGGCAGCTCTGATCAATCTAATTTTATATACTATCATTGGAACTTTTTATTTAGAAAGCGGCGCTGACCTGGCAAATATTAACCAGATTTTAAGCAGCCTCTTTTGCTGAAATTTTAAATGCAGCGGCTAATGGTTATCAGGCTGATACCGGGCTTGAGCTTTTAGACAGCCTTTTAACTCAGGGTGGAATAAAACTCAAAGTTGTTAAAAAACCCCGGGACTTGATTTTGATTTCCCTCAGTTCAGCCTATATTATGCTGCTGGCTACCGGAGAAATGTTTGTTTCGATTGTAATTCCCGGCCGAACTCTGGCACCTGCCTACCAGGAAATGAAAGTTGATAACAGTGTTCTTTCGCGTTCACTGGAGACCGCTTCTACCCTCGGCTGTTCTATCCTGCCCTGGGGAGTTGTTTCAGTTTATATTCAGAATGTGATGGATATCGGCTTCAGTTATATTCCCTATACCTTTTTATCCTTTCTGGCTCCAGTGATTGCGGTCATTTATGCCTTTAGCGGCAGCTTTACTTTTAAAAGTGAATAATAATAGAAAGCTGGCGGGAGAAGTTTAATTTCTCCGCCAGCTTTTTTTGCTTTATATCATTTTGAAACTTATTCAAAATTAATCTTGTTTTCAGTTTATAGTATCGAAGCAATGGGATTCTTTTCAGCCGAGCTGTAAACTTTTTTGGTCTCTAAGTTTATGGCACTTAAAATTCCACCCTTGCCGGCTCCTGTGTCCATTAAAATCTTATTTTCTTCAAATTTAACCTTTGGGACCGGTGTATGCCCGGCAACTACGGTTCTTTTTTCTTTAAAATCTCCCGCTTTTGCTCCTAAAAATTGATATCTGATCCAGACCAGATCGTGTTCTGTCTGTTCTTTAAGCTTTCGGTCAGGCCGAATACCGGCATGGACAAAAATATAATCCTGACTGCTGTGGTAGTAGGGCAGTGAGTTGAAAAATCGAGCAGCTTCTTTAAGCTCTGAACGGTTGGGAAAACTTCTTTCTGTAGCCTGGCCTCCATTGTGATACCAGAGGTCAATATTATTATCATTCAAAACTGCATCGATCATCATTTCTTCGTGATTACCTCTTAGAAAAATATTATCGCCATTATCTAATTCTTTGATATATCTGTAAACCTTATAGGAATCAGCACCCCGGTCAATGTAGTCGCCCAGGAAAATCAATTTATCCTCTTTGGGTTTATAATTAATTTTGTCAATGATTGTTTTGAGCTGATCTATTTCTCCGTGAATATCACCAATTACATATTCCGCCATCTTAAAAGCACCTCCTGCTCACTACTTTCTTTAATTATAACATAAGTGATTGAAGATTTTAATTATTTAACTTAGCTTTCTTTGAGGCGGTTTAAGAGCTTTTCTGTTTTTTTAAAATGAGATCCCCGCCAGTAAATTTTGTCACAGGTTTTGCAGTATCGAAAATCGTTAAAATACTTTTTCGTTTTCGGCTCCAGGCGCTCAATAATCTCTTCCTTATCAATTTTTTCTAATTTACTGTTGCAGTTGACACAGCGGCTTTCTCCCTGATAGTACTGGCTCAGACTGTAGCGATTGAAAACTTCTTTGAGCTGCTCTTTAGGATCATCATTCCAGATAAAGCTGGCCCACTTAACCTTTTTCCTCATCAGAAGCCCCAGATCCCTGCTTAAAATTATTCTCTCCTCTTTTTCTGCAATATCTGCTATTTCCGGGTCAAGATAGTCATTTCTGTATGCTGTATCAAAGCCAAAACGCCTCAGATAGCGGGCAAGTCTTCCCAGATGAACATCCAGAATAAATTTTGGTTTATCCAGTGGATATTCAGGCAGCAGCGTTTTTTCCGCAGACAATTTGAAATTATAAAGAGGGGGATAGATAGAAAATAAATCTCCCGGCTGAACCAGATAAGAGAAATCAACCGGCTCCCCATTTTTTAAGATCAGGGCAACCTCGGGATGAGGAACCCCAATGCTTTCAACCCTATCTTTAATGGTCTGCCGACCGCGATAGTGGTGAAGATAATAGCGGCCGTTTATGAGCTCAAGATTTTTTGTTCTATCTAGATTTCTTATTGTGGTACATTTTGCGGTCAGCTGCATTGATCATTGCTTCCAGACTCTGATACTTACTGCTGTCATAGATATAGCCAAAGGCAATACTGAAATATTTTTCCGGGTGTTTTTTTGCTTTTTCCTTTATTCGAGTTATGATCTTTTTACATTCTTCTTTATTTGTCTCCGGTAAAATGATAGCAAATTCATCTCCACCAATTCTAGAAATAATGTCCTTTTCTCTAAGTTCTGATTTTAATAAATTTGCAGCCGATTTAATATACTCGTCTCCTTTTTTATGGCCGTGATTATCATTAATCACTTTTAAGTTATTTATATCAGCAATGATTACAGAAGGCTTGTGTCTTTTGGGATCATCCAGATCCTCCAGCTTATTTTCAAAATATCTTCTGTTATGGAGACCTGTCATCTCATCGTGAAAACTTAAATATCTAATTTTTTCATTCTGTTTTTTAAATGCTCTAATTTGTTTCCCACTTGAGATAACCCCCAATAAAACCTGGATTAAAATTATTGTTTTGATAATCAGATAGGATTCAAAATAAAGAAATATTACATAAAATAAAATTTGAGCCAGCCAGAGTATAAAG
>QBLP01000042.1 GCA_003070825.1 Halanaerobium sp.
ATATATACCTGGCCCTGATGTTGAACCTTAACAGCATAAACACCTTCAGGTGGTAGAGCATAATTAGTTTCCAGACTTAAATTTGCTGTTGGAAAGCCCAATTTTCTACCTCTTTTTTTTCCGTGAACTACTTCTCCACAGATTTGGTATGGGCGTCCGAGCAGTCTTTTGGCTTTTTTAATTCTACCCTTTTTAAGCAGATTTCTGATTCTTGTACTGGAAATCCGATCATCACTGGCGTGGAGCTGAGAAATAATTTTTGCCTGATAACCGTGCAGCTCCCCCATCTTTTTTAGAATTTCAACATTACCTTCATTTTTATAGGCAAAGCGAAAATCATCGCCAACAACCACCGTATTTACTTTAATTTTATCGAGCAGAATATTATTAATAAATTCTTCTGCCCTCATTTTTGCAAAATGTTGAGTAAATTTCTGTTCAAAATAATAATCAACCCCCATCTCCTCCAGAACAGAAATTTTCTGCTGGCGAGAGACTATAGATGGTGGTGGTGTTTTACCCGGAATTATCTCCAGGGGATGAGGATGAAAAGATAAAACTGCAGCCGGATAATTATTCTTTTTGGCTTCTTTAATTGCCTGATTGATAATTAACTGATGACCTTTATGTAAACCATCAAATGCACCAATAGCAAGACAGGTATTGCTCTCTTCAAATTCATTATATTTATCACTTGTAATAACCTGCATATTATTTCCTCCAAAACTAAATAAAAACTTTATGTGGCTGGTAAATATGATAATTATCTTCGAGCTGATGCTGGCTGATTGCTAAAAATTTACCTGATTCAGAAAAAAGAAGAAAATATTCTCCAACAGCAAGCTCAATATCAGATTCCACAAAATTTTCTTTGATTAAATAATTTCCATTTTCAGCCCGCTGATATTCTTCATCTTTGATTGTATAGCGGGGTAGATTAAGCGGCTCATAAGACTTAAGTAAAATTTTCTCTCCCTGATTTTCAATCTCTTCGTAGCTGACAGAATCCCCAAGCTTAAAAGGACCAGACTTTGTTCTGAGCAGAAAAGTCATCACAGCATTTGTATTTAACTTATCTCCAATATCCCTCACAAGTGAGCGAATATAGGTTCCCCGGGAAACTTCAGCTTTAAAACGAATTAAAGGTAGATTAATTTCCAGCAGTTCCAGATCAAATACTTCTATCTCTCTGCTTTCTCTTTCTACCACAATTCCTCTGCGGGCAAGTTGATAGAGTCTTTTGCCCTGATAATGAAGAGCCGAATACATTGGTGGAACCTGCTGCTGTTTGCCTTTAAAGCTCATAACAGCCGCTTCCACTTTTTCCTCTGAAAGATGGTTCCACTTTAAATCTTCCCTGATAACCTCCCCTTCTAAATCAAGGGAATCAGTTCTGGAACCCAGCTTCAGTTCACAGATATATTCTTTGCGGCTGTCATCAAGAAAGGGAATTGTTTTTGTAGCCTTACCGAAACAAACTCCTAAAACCCCGGCGGCTGCGGGATCTAGAGTTCCTGTATGGCCTGCCTTTTTTTCATCCAGCAGCCAGCGCAGACTTTTAATTAAGGCAAATGAAGAAATTCCGGGTGGTTTTAAAATATTAGCAGTACCGTTAAACATATTTTTTCGCTGCCTCCACCACAGAATCGATTGTCTCTTCTAAAGTCTTTTCGATTGTTGCTCCGGCAGCCCTTGGATGACCACCGCCGTCAAATTCTGCTGCCAGTTTATTGACTTCTGCATAAAAGTTAGAACGAAGACTTACTTTTATCTCTTTTTCTTCTTCCTCAGTAAATAGGATACCAATTTCAACTTCTTCTATATCTCTAGCCAGACTGACCAGCCCTTCAGTATAGTCAGTCTCAGCTTCATGCATCATTTGTCGGCTGACATAAAGCCAGGCGATTTTTCCGTCTTCACTTCTAGTCAAGGTAGCCAGTGCCAGTCCTTTTAAAACAAGAGCCTTGTAGCTTAAACTGCCAAATATTTTCTTATTAATTTTATAAATATCGACACCAGCATCCATCAGTTCAGCCAGAATTCTTAAAACTCTGGAACTTGTATTTTCATAGCGCAGAGCTCCAGTGTCAGTTATTATTGCAGTAGCAAGGGGCTCAGCGATATTCAAAGGTAGAGCTTTTCCTATGATTTCAGCAGCAAAATTATAAATAATCTCACCAACTGCTGCCCGATCAGCTTCGACAAGATTGATTTTACCAAAAAGACTGTTATCTTCATGGTGATCAATATTTATAATATACTGGGCGGAATCTATTAATTCCTGGTCCAGATCCACTCTTTCTAAAGTGCCTGAATCCAGGGTGATTAATATAAATTCTTCTGCTGTCATCTCTACTTTTAATTTTTCTGAATCAGTATAGAAGAAATCCTCCTTAACTCCCAGAAAAGAAAAAGGAGCCAGAGTATCTCGATTCAGATAGGCTCTGGCTGTTTTCATTTCCCTTTTTAGTAATCGGGTTAAAGCAGTCACTGATCCGATACTGTCACCATCAGCCCCAACATGGCCGACGACTAGAAAATTATCATTTTCATTTATAATTTTAATTATTTCTTTAATTTCTTTCTGCATCAGAGTCAGACTCCTTTATCTCTCCTGATTCTTTAAGATCTTTAATTATTTCAGAAATATGAACTCCATTTTCAATAGAATCATCATAACGGAAAATAATCTCAGGTGTGTGGTGGATTTTAATTCTTTCACCGACAAGTTTGCGGACAAAACCCTTAGCCTGATGCAGACCTTCCAGGGTTTCTTCCTTTTCTTTATCACTTCCATAAACACTGATAAAGACTTTAGCATGTCTTAAATCACCACTAACCTCAACATCAGTCACAGAGACAAAACCAATTCTTGGGTCTTTCATTTCTCTTAAGACAATCTGACTGATTTCTTCTTTTAACAATTCTCCAACTCTTATTGCTCTTTTATTTGTCATTTTACCTCACCTCTATAAGGATCTTTTAATCTCCTTATAAGTATAGAATTCAATAATATCTCCAACTTTGATATCATTATAATTTTCGATTCCAATTCCACATTCATAACCAGACTTAACTTCTCTCACATCATTTTCGAATCTCTTGAGAGAAGAAATTGTTCCTTCGTGAATAACTACTCCATCTCTAATTAAACGAGCATCGTAGTTGCGGTTCACATGACCATCTGTAATATATGCACCAGCAATTATGCCGACATCAGGTACCTTAAAAGTGTCTCTAACTTCGGCTCTACCGGTTACTTCTTCTCTTAACTCAGGGTCAAGCAGTCCGGCCATCGCATCTTTGATATCTTCTAGAGCTTTATAAATTACTCTATAAGTTCTAATATCAACCTTTTCTTTTTCAGCTGCTTTTAAAGCATTATTATCAGGTCTTACATTAAATCCAATAATGATAGCATTGGAAGCACTGGCCAGGTTAACATCAGTTTCATTTACTCCCCCCACACCAGTGTGGATTACATTAACAGTAACTTCATCTGTACCAAGTCTCAATAGTGAAGCTTTAAGGGCCTCAATTGAACCCTGCACATCTGCCTTAATAATAATATTAAGTTCTTTAACCTCACCTTCCTGAATCTGCTTGTACAGATCATCTAAGGAAACTTTAGCATCAGATTTTAACTCAGCCTGTCTTTTTTCATCCTGACGGTCAGAAGCAACATCTCTAGCCTGTCTTTCGTCTTCTAAAACCTGAACAAAATCTCCAGCATCAGGCACTTCATTGAATCCAAGTACCTCAACTGCTGATGACGGTCCGGCTAAATCTAGAGAATCTCCGTATTCGTTAAACATTGCTCTAACACGACCGGAAGTTAAACCAGCAAGTAGTGGATCTCCTACCTTTAAAGTTCCATTCTTAACCAGCACAGTTGCTACAGGACCCCTGCCTTTATCAAGCTCGGCTTCGATAACTATACCTTCAGCCAGACGGTTAGGATTTGCCTTTAATTCTTCCATTTCTGAAACCAGGATGATCATTTCTAAAAGTTCATCTATATTCTGTTTTTGCAGTGCAGAAACATTAACACAAATTGTATTTCCACCCCAGTCTTCAGGAACAAGCCCATATTCTGTTAGCTCCTGCTTAACCCGTTCCGGCTGAGCATTTGCCTTATCAATCTTATTGATTGCTACGATGATCGGAATTCCAGCTGCCTTAGCGTGGTTAATCGCCTCTTCAGTCTGGGGCATAATTCCATCATCAGCTGCTACAACTAAAATTGCAATATCAGTAATCTGGGCTCCTCTAGCTCTCATAGCTGTAAAAGCTTCGTGACCCGGTGTATCAATAAAGGTAATTTTCTTGTTATCTACCTCAGCCTGATAGGCACCGATATGCTGAGTGATTCCACCAGCTTCACTTCCGGCCACTCTACTTTCTCTAATCACATCTAAAAGAGTAGTTTTACCGTGGTCAACATGACCCATTACGGTAACAATAGGAGGTCTAACTTCTAAGTCTTCCTCCTTATCTTCAATCTCCGGTCCAACTCTTAAAGAAGCTTTTTCTTCTTCCTCAGATTTGAACTTAATATTAACTCCAATTTCTTCAGCCAGTAATTCCAGAGTATCTTCATCTAAACTCTGATTTACACTGGCCATTACTCCCATGTTCATTAATTCGACAATTAAATTATTAGGAGCCTGACCAATCTCTTCAGCAAATTCTTTAACTGTGATTGGAGTTTCTATTTCTACTGCTTCTTCTTCAATTTTTTCTACTGTATCTTCTTCTGCTTCAGCTTCTGCCTGTTCAGCTGCTTCGGCCGCTTTTTCTGCCTCTTCTTTGCTTTTTTCAGCTTCAGCTTTAACAGCTTCCTTATGTGCTTCTTCATTTTCTTCAGCAGTATTATCACCTGCGTACATACCCTTTACAAGTTCTGCTGTTTCGTCAGTTATCGTACTCATATGACTTGATACATCAATATCAAGATCATTTAATAATTCAATTACTTCCTTACTATCCATATCCAGCTCGTGAGCCAGATTATATACTCTAATTTTTGCCATACTTGCACCTCCAAAATATTCTGCTGTTAGTTAATCATGTTTAATCTCCTCCGAAATTTTTTCATAAATTTCATCGGAAATATCTTTCCTCAGTGCCTTTTTTAAGGCTCCTTTTTCTACTGCTTTATCTAAACAATCCATATTAGGACAGAGGTAAGCACCTCGACCAGGAGTTCTTCCACCTGGATCAACTAAAATTTCTCCTTTATTATTTACCACTCTTAAAAGTTCAATCTTGTCTCTTCTGGCACCACAACCTACACATTGACGAATAGGACTTCTACTCTGCAATCTCAATCCTCCTTAAGATTTTTAGTTTATTTGATAAATTTAATCCAGTTTTTCAAGTTCTTCAGCATCATCTTCAGCTTGATTATTAGATTCAGCCTCTTCAGCTGTTTTTTCAGTCACTGTTTCAGTTTTATCCAATTCAGTATCTTTTTCTGTTTCTTCAAATTCATCTAAACTTTCTGCAAGCTCAGCAGCACTCTTTTCTATTTCTTCAATGTTTTCAGGTTCTGCTTCCACTTCAGATTCTTTTTTAATATCAACTTTCCAGCCTGTTAATTTTGCAGCAAGTCGAGCGTTCTGCCCTTCTTTTCCAATTGCCAGCGAAAGCTGAAAGTCTGGAACTACCACTTCGGCAATTTTATCAGACTTATTAATATTGACACTTACTACCTCAGCCGGATTTAAAGCATTAGCAACAAATACCTCAGGGTTATCATCCCACTTTACAATATCAATTTTTTCATTATTTAACTGATCCACAACTGCCTGAACTCTCATACCCTTTGGGCCAACACAGGCTCCAACAGGATCAACTTGACTGTCAGTACTGCTTACTGCCATTTTTGAACGCTGACCGGCTTCTCTGGCCACAGCTTTTATTTCTACAAGTCCCTGGAAAATTTCGGGAACTTCAATCTCAAAAAGTCTTTTCAAAAGCCCCGGGTGAGTTCTAGAAACCAGAATTCTTGGACCTTTATTTGTAGTACTTACTTCAACTACATAAAGCTTAATCCTTTCACCGATTTCATATCTTTCACCAGCAATCTGCTCAGAAGGTGGCAGTAAAGCTTCTGTCTTTCCCATATCAATCAGGATATTATCATTATGAAAACGCTGAATTGTACCTGTTATCAGGTCATCTTCTTTTTCTTTATACTGATCAAAAATTACATCTCTCTCTGCTTCTCTAATTCTCTGCATTACAACCTGTTTTGCTGTCTGGGCTGCAATTCTACCAAAGTTTGCAGGTGTAACCTCGATCTCAACAATGTCTCCAATATCATATTTGCTGTCTATATTTTCAGCTTCAGTTAAAGAAATCTCACTGTTTTTGTTTTCAACTTCTTCCACAACTTCTTTGCGAGAATAGACTTTAACTTCTCCAGCTTCTGCAGAAATTTCAATTCTAACATTATCTTTAGAACCAAAATCCTTTTTATAAGCAGAAACTAAAGCTGTTTCAATGGCCTCCAATAATACATCTTTAGATATACCTTTATCTTTTTCTATATCATCCAGGGCCTGAATGAATTCTACATTCATATTTTTCCCCCCTCAATTTTAAATTTCAAAAGTTAAATTAGTTCTTGCTACCAGACTGTAGTCAATCGATATTTCCTGACCATCATCTAAAATTAATGTGATTTGATCATCTGCAAATTCCTTTAAAGTTCCTATAAATTCTTTTTCACCATTAATTTTCTTGAAAGTTTTAACTGCGATTAATTCTCCCCTAAAACGTTCAAAATCCTCTTCCGTTTTAAGAGGTCTTTCCAGCCCGGGTGATGAAACCTCTAATATATAACTTTTATCGATTGGATCTTCTTCATCCAGAATTATACTCAAAGCTCTGCTGACCTTTTCACATTCTTCTATAGTTAAATCACCGTCTTTATTTTCTAGAAAAATACGTAAAATCCAATCACTACCTTCTTTTAAAAATTCAACATCAATCAGATTTAAATCTTCACTATGGGCAATAGGAAGCACAAAATCGGTTACTGTTTCAGCAACTTTTCCCAAATAAAACACCCCTCTTTCTTAAATATTTAATTTTATTTTTCTCAAAAATTACCTAAACTATAATAAAAGAGTGGGAAGACATCCCCACTCCTAAAATCAACATTAGTATTTATCAGAACTCTTTCCTCTATAATTCTATCACAGCTTATTTAGACTTGCAAGTTTTAAATGGTAACGGCCACCTGGGGATATTTGGAAAATATCGAAATTAAGATTTAAACAATCATCATCCGAAGATCAACCGAACAGTACCAGGTCCAAAACGTCCGTTTTGGACCTGGTACCAAAGGTTTTAAAACAGAGACAACTGATTTCGTTCCGGCATTCCCTCCAGTGAGCCGTGCTCTCTTAAAACTTCAATTACCGTAGAAGTTAGAGAAGTTCGGTTTGATAACTCTTCAATAGAAGTAAAATCTGATTTTTGTCTTTCAAGAACAACACTTTCGGCAGCACTTCCACCGAGCCCCTGAAGGCTGATTAGTGGTGCTAAAAGTTTATTCTCCTCTTTTTTAATAAAGCGGTCAGCTTCAGATTCATAGATATCAACCGGCAGGAACTCAATTCCTCTGATCATAGCTTCCAGTACAATTCTTAAAACAGTAAGAGTTCCGCTTTCTTTCGCTGTCATATCATTACCTAGAGCTTCCAGCTCTTCAATCTTATTAATCACCTTTTCTCTGCCATTACAGGCAAGCTGGGCGTCAAAATCACCAGCTTTAATTGAGAAATAAGCAGTATAAAAGGCAGCAGGATGGTGGACTTTGAAATAAGCAATTCTGTAAGCCATTGTTACATAGGCCGCAGCATGTGCCTTGGGAAACATATATTTAATCTTTTTACAGGAATCAATATACCAGTCCGGCACACTATTTTCCCGCATTGCCTGTTCTTCTTCTTCAGTCAGCCCTTTACCTTTACGAACATGCTCCATAATCCAGAAAGCAGTTGATGGCTCAACTCCACGCTGAAGTAAATAGTTCATAATGTCATCTCGAACTGAAATAACTTCTGCCAGTTCTGCTTTGCTATCTCTAATTAAATCTTGAGCATTGTTTAACCAGACATCAGTTCCATGAGAAAGTCCACTAATTCGGACCAGTTCTGCAAAAGTGGTCGGTCTGGTATCTCTGAGCATCTGCTGAACAAACGAAGTTCCAAACTCGGGTATTCCTAATGTACCAATATCAGTTCCCAGCAGTTCGGGGTCAACTCCAAGAATCTCAGTACTAGAAAAAATGCTCATTGTATCCGGATCATCGAGGGGAATATCCTGAGGTTCAATCCCTGTCATATCCTGCAGCAGTCTAAGTGAAGTAGGATCATCGTGCCCGAGTAGATCAAGTTTTAAAATTCGTCCACTTATTGAATGATAGTCAAAGTGGGTTGTTCTAATATCGGTATCCTGATCATTAGCCGGATGCTGAATTGGGCTGAAATCAAATATTTCATTAGATTTGGGAACAATCATTAGCCCTCCCGGATGCTGTCCGGTGGTCCTGCGAACTCCAGTACAACCTGCTACCAGACGATCAATTTCTGCTCTTTTGACCTCCATGCCTTTATCATCAAGATAATTTTTGACAAAACCAAAAGCGGTGCGGTCTGCAATTGTAGAAATTGTACCTGCTTTATATACATAATCTCTACCGAAGAATTCTTCTGTATATTTATGGATCTTACCCTGGTATTCACCAGAAAAGTTTAAATCAATATCAGGTACTTTATCTCCTTTGAAGCCCATAAAGACTTCAAATGGTATATCAAAACCATCTTTTATATATTCAGTTCCACAGTGGGGACAGACTTTATCTGGTAAATCAACTCCGGTTCCAATTGACCCATCAGTAATAAATTCATGTTTAGAACACTGAGGACAGCGGTAGTGTGGCGGCAGTGGGTTAACCTCTGTAATTTCGGTCATCGTTGCCACAAATGAAGAACCAACAGAGCCTCGCGACCCTACCAGATATCCATCCTCAAGTGATTTTTTAACCAGTTTATGGGCGATTAAATAAATAACTGCAAAGCCATTTTCAATAATTGAAGAAAGCTCTTTTTCCAGCCTGTCAATCACTAACTGTGGCAGCTCTTCTCCGTAAAACTCGTGTGCCCGCTCATAAGACATCTGACGGATTTCTTCTTCTGCTCCTTCAATCTCCGGGGTAAATAGTCCATCAGGTATTGGTTTAATCTTATCGATCTTAGCAGCGATTTTATTAGGATTTTCAACCACAATTTCTTTTGCTGTTTCCTCGCCAAAATATGAAAATTCATTGAGCATTTCCTCTGTTGTTCTGTAATAAATTGGCGGCTGCTGATCAGCATCGTTAAAACCCTGACCTGTCTGTAATATTTCTCTAAAAATACTGGCTTTAGGATCCAAAAAGTGGGCATCTGTAGTTGCTACCACAGGTTTGTTTAATTCCTGACCGAGCTGATAGATTTTACGATTAATTTCTTTTAGATCATCTCTGGAATTAACCTTGTCCGGAATTAAAAATTGATTATTGCCCAGAGGCTGCAGCTCTAGATAATCATAGAGCTTTGCTATTTTCTTTATTTCATTTCGTGGTCTGTTGTTCACAAATGCTTTATATATCTGACCTGCCTCACAGGCTGATCCGATAATCAATCCCTCTCTGTGCTGGAGAAGCACACTCTTTAAAATTCTTGGCTTTTTATAAAAATTATTTAAATGAGAAATTGAAATCAACTTATAGAGATTTTTAAGCCCCTTTTTGTTCTCTGCCAGAATCACAGCATGAAAAGGACGCAGATCCTTCCAATCTATTTTGGAAATATAACTGTTGATCTGATTAAGATTATCTGAGCCGTCAGCCTTTATGATTTCTAGCAGGTTAAATAAGACTTCTGCTGTTGCAGCTGCATCATCCAGAGCCCGGTGGTGGTTTTCTAAATCTACACCAAAATATTTAGCAAGTGTGTTAAGCTTGTGATTTTTACTGTCTTTAACTAAGGCTCTTGCCAGCCCCAGAGTATCAAGTACTGTGTAGTCATCTTTTTCGATTTCTAATTTTTCAAGTGCTGTACGAATAAATCCATAATCAAAATCTGCATTATGAGCTACCAGTACACCATCTCCAGCAAAATTAACAAAATCATTGATTACAGCCTCCAGGTCTGGAGCATCAGCAACCATTCTGTCATTAATTCCTGTGATCTCAGTAATCTTAGCCGGAATTTTTACACCTGGATTGATAAATGATTTAAATTCATCGATTTTTTCTCCATTTTTTATCTTTACAGCTCCAATTTCAATTATTTCGTGCTGGGAAGGATTTAAACCGGTAGTTTCTAAATCAAAAACAATAAATTCTGTCTGATCTATAGCTGAAGGATAGGGGTTGTTAATAATTGGCTCACCATCATCAACCAGATAGGCTTCAACGCCATAGATGATCTTTACTCCGTGCCTTTCTCCAGCTGAATAGGCATCGGGAAAAGCCTGAACAACTCCATGATCTGTAATCGCAATTGCCTGGTGGCCCCAGTCTCCAGCCCTTTTTACTACATCTTTAACATTAATAACAGAATCCATGGCGCTCATCTGAGTGTGCAGGTGGAGTTCAACTCTTTTTTCTTCAGCTTGATCCTGTCTTTTTTCTTTTTCTACAGGCACCAGATCGTTAAACATAATCCCCCATTCTTTACTATAGGGGTCAAAAGTCACTTTACCTCTGATTTTTAAGTGCTGTCCTTTAGCTAAACCATCTAAAAAATCATCTTTTTCGTCAGTAAAAGTTTTAGCAGAAATAGAGCTGTCATAGTCTGTAATCTTTAAAATATAAAGATAGCTTCCCTTGCGTGTTTGGCGGACATCCATATCGAAGAGATCTGCCTCAACAATAACAGACGGAATTTCAGTGTCTAAATCGACTAGATCATGAGTTTTTTGGCCTCTGATTACCCGACCGTAGCGGCCTTTATTTTTGCTGCTTTTACGCTTAGTAGAGCGTGATCTCCCTTGTGAACCTCCCTTTGAATAGTTTTGAGAAGGAGGAGCAGTTCTTTCCGAACGCTGCTTAAACTTAGTCGGATCGGCCTTTTCTTCTATTTCCGGCAGGAAATCTCCATTGTGGACACTGACTTTTT
This sequence comes from Halanaerobium sp., assembly GCA_003070825.1. Taxonomy (GTDB): domain Bacteria; phylum Bacillota; class Halanaerobiia; order Halanaerobiales; family Halanaerobiaceae; genus Halanaerobium. Next base: position 11,181 of record QBLP01000042.1, read on the forward strand.
CAATTCCACTCAAATATTTACTAATATTATTTTCCAGAAAACTA
>QBLP01000310.1 GCA_003070825.1 Halanaerobium sp.
ACACTAATCCCTTTCTCATAAAGATCAGCAATTGAGGGAATCTCTTCTTCAAGGTCAAATCCGCGGTAAACCTCATCTGCTAAAATATAAGCATCAACTGCACGAGCCATTTCCACTATTTTTTCTAAAATTTCTTTGTTCATTACCACACCTGAGGGATTATTGGGATTATTAATCGCTATCAGCTTTGTCTGCTCACTGAGCAGAGATTCTAATTGTTCCAGATCAGGCAGAAATCCATCTTCATACTGCAGTTCTAATTTTTTTACCTCTGCTCCAAAAGACTCGGGGATTGAATACAGCTGCTGGTAGGTTGGAAAAACTGAAACTATCTGGTCTCCCGCTTCCACCAGAGAGTAAAGCAGCAGGAAGTTAGCCCCAATAGCTCCGTGTGATGGTAAGATATTTTGTGGCTCAATTGTTTGATAAAGTGAACTTACTCCCTTTTTAAAGCCTGCTGAACCTTTAATATCACCATAAGTCAGCTGCATCTTTTTTATTTCTTCCAATCTGAGCTCCGGGTCATCAGCCAGATTCAGCAGTTCCTCAACTGTTAAGGATTCTACACAGGTTTCTGCAATATTATATTCAGCATCCACCTCATACTCGTTCATCCACTCTTCTACTTTAAATGCTGCTATTTTCATTTATTTACCTCCAATTCATTGAATCATTACGTCAAATCTAATTTATTTTGACTCCACTATAGGCACTGTTAAACTTCCCTGAGGCAGGATATAGCTTTTATAGTTTCCGTAATATTTTTCTTCTAGATATTCAACTGCTTCCTGAAGACTATTCATCTTTTTAGCAAAAATATTTTCTGTCTCAGCTCGGCTCAGGCTGGAAATTAAAATTATTTCTTTTTCAGCTGCCACCTTAGAAACAGCAAAAGCTTTGTGACCACCTAGTACGAATTTTTCTTTAATCCGCTCAATATTTACTTCGGGTTTTGCTGCCTGATCCATCCATTTTCTAAAGCATTCTTCACCATAGCCTTCAGAACATTCTGCAGCCCAGATGATCGTTCCCCCCTTTTTAACAGCATGATCTGCGTGATCTAAAGCTTTTTGTGCCTGATAGATATTTATATCACGAGGAAAGCCACCTGAACTGACCAGAGCAGCATCAGCTTTTTCAGCCAGAGGTAGATGATACATCTCGGCTGAGGCTGCAATCCCAGCTTCCCAGGCCTGACGGTAATCACCTGCACAGACCTGGACTATTTCGCGGCTGCTGTTAGTGACAACATTGAGTATGAAATCAACTCCAACTTTAGCTGCCGCCTCAAACATCTCCCGGCTGATCGGATTATCTTCTAAGGCAGGATTTTCTGCTGTCACTTCAACCATCATCGCATGATTATTTTCGATACTTTTCCGACCTGCTACTCCGGGTAAAATTGACTTACGGCCACCAGAAAAGCCGGCCATGTAGTGGGGTAAAATTACCCCAGTTGTAATTAAAAAATCTGCCTCAGCTGCTCTTTTATTCAGCAGCAGTTGATTACCGGTGCTCAGCTGACCTAAGTCGCTTAAATCCTGATCACAGTTATGGTAAACAAACTCATATTCAGCAGCTGCCTCACCAAATATCTCCCTGTTTTGAGCTGCCGAATGAGGGCTGTGAACTCCGGTGGCAACAATAAATGTCACCTGTTCTTTTTTAATTCCCGCTTCAGCAATAGTTTTCAGTAGAGGTGGAAGCAGATAATTATAAGGAGTATAGCGGGTTACATCATTAACTACAATTACCAGCTCATTAATTTCCTTAGCTGCTAAAAGATCCGCCAGAGCTGCGGTAGCTATTGGACTTGTCAGAGCTGCTTCCACTGCTGCTTCTGGATCCTTTATTCCTGTTTTTTCATCTGCTGTTAATATATCAATTACTCTGCTGCTCTCAATTTCAAATTCCAACTCTTTTCTACCATACTTTAATTTCATTTCTACTATTATTCTCCTCAATTCTCATTTTTTGTGACTTATTTCTTTTGTGACTTATTTCTTTTGTACCAGGTACAAAAAGGCCTTTTTGTACCTGGTACCTATAT
>QBLP01000311.1 GCA_003070825.1 Halanaerobium sp.
AACAAAGACCGCTGGAAAGATATGATGATGGAAAGTATTGATACTACCTATGAAAGATTCTCCGCCAAGAAAATGCTGGAGAGATATTATGGGGAAATGTATAATAAGTAAAAACAATAAAGATAATTAGCATAGTCTCCACGACGACTACAGCTAAATAAAATTAAGGCCTGCCCTAACTCGCTTCGCTCACACATGGGGCAGGCTTTTCTTAATTTTATTTGCTTTAAGTCTGTTCCGACTAAATTGCTAATTATCTTTTTGTTTTATTTTGGGCTAGACTGAAATGATAAGCTGCAGTTTCTAACTCCGCTGCTCTGACGACCTCGATGGTCTAATGCTAACTCGACCTTTCGTTATAAAATGAAGAGTTAGTGAAGCATGGGAACTGCGGGCGCTTATTATTTATATTCAAGTCTGTTCCGGTTAAAGTGCCAATTCTTTTTTTATTTATATTTATTTCTAAATGAAAGAAGCCTGCCCTAACTCGTCTGACGGCCTCGATGGCCTAATGCTGAGCCGACCACGCGTTATAAAACGAAGGCTCAGTGAGACATGGGGCAGGCTTTTCTTAATTTTATTTGCTTTTAGTCTGCAACCTTAAACTGTTCTTGTAACGGTCTTTATAAATGGGGAGTGCTCCAGGCGCTTCAACTAAATTGCTAATTATCTTTTTGTTTTATTTTGGCTTAGACTGAAATGATTAACCAAAATAATTACTCTGTTCTACTAAATCTTCGAGCATTGCTAAAACTTCTTCGGTGCCCCCGGCCTGTTCTTCTACTCCGGCAGCAAAATCTTTGCTTGCTTCCTCTATCTCATCAAGAATTATATCCAGCTTATTACTTTCTTTAATATTAATATCAAATTTATCTGAAGCAACTTCAAAACTATTTAAAACTTCTTCATTTTGAGCTGAAACTTCTTCTGAATTAGCTGAAACTTCCTGAACTGACGCCCCTGCTTCCTCTGTTGCTGCTGCCTGTTCTTCAGATAACTGATACATTGAATCCATAGCCTTATATACTTCAGCTGCATTTTCTGTTATCTCATTGAAAACAAACTCTACAGTTTCTTTTTTATTTTTATTCTGTTCAATTTTATCAACTCGCAGAAAACTCTTAACCTGATTGGCGTTAACAGTTATTTCATCCAGAATCTTTTGCACCTCTGTAGTGGCGCCATTACTCTTTTCTGCAAGCTGCCTGATCTCCTCTGCTACAACTGAAAAACCTCTACCTGCCTCTCCTGCCCTCGCTGCTTCAATTGCTGCATTGAGTGCTAATAAGTTAGTCTGGTTAGAAATCTCCAGAATAGTATCTGAAATAGAATCAATGTCATCTATTTTATTCTGTAGATTATCAGTGGCTGCAAGCGTTTTCTTTAAAATTAAATTACCCTGATGGATTAACTGATTTGTTTCCTTCATTTCATTCCTGCTTCTGGCAGCTTCATCTCGAATTCCCAGCGAATTTTCTGCTAACTGTTCTATTACTTCTGTTAATTCTTCATTTGCTTTTGCTATTTCTTCTACTGATGTAGTTGTTTCACTTAAATTATTATAAATATCTTTAAATTCAATACTGGTCTGATTATTTGCCTTGTTCACCCTTTTAACCGATTTAATACTTTTTGATAACTGCTCATCTAAATCTTCATTGCTGGCAGCAATTTCTTCAGAAGCAGCTGCTATATCTTCTAAGGCCAGTTTACTGTTGCCAGTTGCCTCTTTAATTTCACTAAGTCTATAATTGATTTGATTTGTAACCAGTTTAATAACTACAAATGAAATAACGGTAGCAATAATGGCCAGTGAAATGGGAACCGTTAGTAAAGCCGTATCTAACGATGTCCGATAAATATTATATATTGAATAGGAACTAATCAACAATACCAGAGCCAGCATTATCAAATATGAAAACTTAATTTGTTTCTTTAAAGATAATTCATCTATTCTAAAATTTCTTTTCTTTTTCACTTATTTAATCTCCCCTTTAGCTTTTTAAAAATATGCACACAGCAATTTACAGTATATTATAC
>QBLP01000004.1 GCA_003070825.1 Halanaerobium sp.
GAAATTAGTGATGATATTGAATTTTTTGAGAAAAGCAACCTTGCTGATGGCAAAAGAATTTTTATTCATTTTAATGCAGAACTGCTTCAGAGCGAAGTTCCTCAGCTTTTATCAAAGGCAAAACTCGGCATCGAAGTTTCAGCTGCTCTTAATTTTGAAAATCAAATCAAAAATAACATAAAAAATTTAAGAGAAATGGGTTCACTGCTTATCTTAAATCAATCAGAAGCTGCTCCAGCAGAAAACGAACTTTATAATTATGCAGATATAATTAAAATTGATTATAAAAAGGCTTCTAAAGCCGAACATAAAAGTTTTATCGAAAAGATAAAATCTCAAAGCTCCAAAGGAGTCAAATTCTTAGCCCAAAACATCGATGAGCACCATCACTTTAAAGAGGCAAAAGAGCTCGGTTTTGATTATTTTCAGGGAATTTTCTTTACAAAAGCTGACATGATAAGTGACAGCGGTACCCCGGGGTATAAAATAAACTACCTCAATGTCTTAAAAGAATTAAATAAAGAGGATGTTGATTTTGATGAAGTTGAGAAAATAATTAAAAATGATATCTCAATGACTTTCAGCCTCTTAAAAACAATTAATTCTGCCTCTTATGGCTATAATGTCTCTTCAATCAAACAGGCCTCAGCCCTGCTGGGAGTTAAAGGCCTCAAAAAATGGAGTCTGCTTTATCTAATTAGTGGTTTAAAAGATGATAAGCCAAATATTCTTTTTGTTAATACCCTAACTCGGGCTAAATTTGCCGAATCACTTGCAGAAGAATTTAAGGCAGCTGAAAAAAGTGAAGATTTATTTACAATGGGCATTTTTTCGATGATGGATGCTTTTTTAAATAGACCGATGTCAAAGATTCTGGAAGAAACTGCTCTCACCGAAGAAATTAAGGAAGCTCTTTTGATCAGAGAAGGGGTTATGGGAGAAATCTTAAATCTTGTTATTGCCTTCGAAAGGGTTAAGTGGGATCAGGTAGCCCTAATCGAAAAAAAGAACCAGCTCGATCCTAAAAAACTCTATAATAAATATCTGGAAGCTGTAGATTTTGCTTATGAAACAATGGGAATTTTAATTAAAAATCAGAAATAATCAATTAAATTTTGAAAGACTATCTTTAAGGGGGATTTTTTTATGGCAAGTAAAGTATTTATGGCAGATATGAAAGCTTCATCTGGCAGTGAAAGTCTGGTTAAAAAACTGGGGAAATTATTTTATAAGGCGGGTTTTCACGAATTAATCGAGGAAGATGATTTTGTGGCAATCAAACAGCATTTTGGTGAGCCGGGCAATACAGCCTTTATCAGGCCGGTCTTTACCCGCGAGATTGTCCAAATTGCAAAGAAATTAAAGGGGAAACCTTTTTTAACTGATGCCAATACTCTTTATACCGGCGAGCGCTCCAATTCTGTTGACCACCTAAACGCAGCAATTGGTAATGGTTTTGGTTATGCCACTGTTCAGGCACCAATAATTATCGCCGATGGTCTCACCGGCAAAGGCTCAACTGAAGTTGAGGTTAACCTTAAACATTTTGATAAGGTCCGCATCGCCTCTGAGGTTCTCGATGCTGATGTATTGATCAGTCTGGCTCATTTTAAGGGTCATGAGCTGGCAGGTTTTGGCGGCACCTTTAAAAATATCGGAATGGGACTCGGCAGTAGAGCCGGCAAGCAGATGATGCACTCAGCCGTGCTGCCCGAAATCACTGAATCAGAATGTATTAAATGTATGCAGTGTGTAAAACACTGTCCGGAAGATTGTATTACTATTAATGAAAATGAAAGCTACATCGACCATGAAATCTGTATTGGCTGTGGAGAATGTGTTGTCACCTGCCCGACCGATGCAATTTCTGTTGAATGGGAATCTACCAGTGAAGGAATGGAAGAGCGTCAGGTAGAATTTACTTATGGAATTGTTAAGGATAGAAAAAATGTTTATATCAATTTTATCACCAATGTTTCTCCTGACTGTGACTGTGCTGGCTGGAGTGACCGCCCGATTGTCAATGATATCGGTATTTTAGCTTCTAAGGATCCGGTTGCCCTGGAGCAGGCTTCTTTAGATCTCGTCAATCAGGCTGAACCGAAGGGAATGCTTGAGGACCGCGATTTAAAGCCGGGTGAAAATAAGTTTAAGGCAGTTCATCCGAGTACTGATGGTGGAGTAAGGCAGATTGATTATGCAGCAGAAATTGGAATGGGCTCAAAAGAATACGAGCTGGTTTCTTTATAAAACTTCCAGGTGCTGCAAAAGATGCAGCCGCCGGATACAACTTGATTTAACTCTAATATCTAAGCCCAGCTCTCAGGCTGGGCTTTTTTAGCTCAATTTTATTTTTAATCAATTCTACTTTTTAAGCTACTGCATGACCTCACTTTCACCTAATTTATAATCCACTATTTCCAGCTTGTTCTTGATATCAAGCCCATACTTGCAGGCTTTAAATTCAGCCGCTTTAGTCAGCAGGTCAGCTGCTTTTAACTCCAGCTTCTGATAGCGAGCTTCTGCCAGTTCTCTGTCGCCAAACCAGAAGCGGAGGCGGTCCCGCAGAGCATATTCAGCAGGATTTCTAGGCCTGCCGTCATACATCTGACGGTCAAAATAACCTTCCATTCTAAATACAGCTTTCAAGTCTTCCCCAAATTCTTTAGAAACACTACACTGATCACACTGGCGGCAGATATAATCTCCCAATTCTTCCGCATTGGCAAATAGTTCTTCTTTTTCAGCCTCAGTCAGCGGCTCAAACTCCTCTGCCAGCCTTAAATCCATCTCCAGCATCTCCTGGTTATTCATCCCTGTTACCACAGCATCAACCGGCAGTGAAAAAACATAGCGAAAGGCATCTTCTACATTCTGCCACAGAAATCCATCAGCAAGCGGTTTCATGCAGAGTGTTCCTATCTCCTTTTTTTTAAGCAGCGGCAGCAGCTGATCCTCTAATTTAGGAAAGTTGAATTTGTCGAAATAATTGAAGTGAGTCATCATCACTTCAAATTCGCCAGTTTTTAAGGCTTTAATTAAAACATCGGGCTGACCGTGAGCTGTAATCCCAATATGTTTAACTTTCCCCATTTCTTTTGCTTTTTTGGCAGCTTCCAGGGAGCCGCCCGGTTTTAAAATCGCCTCCAAATCTGCCTCATCACCAACACCATGCATAAAAATTATGTCGAGGTGGTCTGTCTGCAGATTTTTCAGACTGCGGTCTATTTCTGCCATTGCACCCTCAGCATCTCTGACTCCAGTTTTACTGGCCAGAACAAGCTCATCCCGCCGGTTTTTAACTATTTCCCCGATCTTCTTTTCTGACTCACCATCACCATAAGAAGCTGCTGTTTCCAGATAATTTCCACCTCGATCTAAATAAGTGGTCAATAAATCCGCAGCCCTGTCAGCCGGTATTTCTATTAGGTGAAAGCCGCCAAAACCGAGCAGACTAACTTCCATGCCAGTTTTTCCAAGTCTTCTCTTTTCCATTTTAAATTCCCCCTAATTTATAATTTTACTTTAAAAGTTTTAATCTCATATCACTAGCATTGCATAAAAATATTTAAGCATTGTCAAATTTAAGTTATTGAGAAACTATACTATCTACAGAATATTCAGTCACACCCTTATCCTTTTTTAAGAAAAAGAGATAACAGAGTATTAAGAGATAGCCTTTATCCACATTTTACCATAATATATTTGTTCTTTTTACAGAATTACTGGATTGAATTCTGTTGAATATAAAAGTTCTGTATCTCCTGCCATCACCTGCCTTTCGGTTAGCTGATAGATTTTTTCGTAATCTATCACTCTCCGACCTTTAGAAGTGCGTGATGGTGGTCGATTTATCTTTCTAATAAAAGCCTTTAGACTTTCAAACATACAGGCCCTAAAGTATTTAAGTACTTTAAATAAGCTCTTATCTGTATTGGCTTCTCTTTTTAAAAGAGTAAGTAATACAAAGCTGATTAAAGCGGTAAATATCTGTGATTTAACAGCATTTTCACTGTGTCCATAAAAGACTTTAACATGCAGATGCTGTTTGATCCACTTAAAGAAGATCTCTATCTGCCAGCGATCTCTGTAGTATCTGCTGATTAATATTGCAGAATGTTTAAAGTCGTTTGTGATTAATCTAACTGTACTGCCAGGGTTTTCTCTGTCAGGTATTTCTAGGATTCTTAAGATGTTATTCATCTGATTATCCTGTTTTGGGTCACCTAAAAGAACAGTAGAATCTTCAACTTCCTGACCATCAATAATTACAGTTTTAGTTTTTAGAACTTTAATTTTAGCATTACTCTTAAGCCTTGATAGGAAGAGAATACCAGCGTCACAGTAGTTATCAAAGCTTTGATAGTCAACATAAGCTCTGTCAAAGACATGGAGAGTATCTGTATCATGAAAAATCAGATTATCCATTTTAGTTTTATCTGCACCTTTAGCAGGGGTTATCTCAACTTTATCAGGCATAATATCTCCATCATAAATGATGCGGGTATGTATTTTAATTCCTGCTTTAGTTGATCTGAAATCAGCCCAGGGATAATTACTTAAAGCCATAGAGACAGTTGAAGCATCAATGATGTTTAGCTGGCCGAGATTATTTCTGTAGAAATTGGCTCCTCTTTTGGTTAGAGCCTCCAGTTTAATCTGATTAAATATTTTTTCAAAGATAACTGGCGGAATATCTCTTAACCTTCTCGAAAGTTGAGAGGCGCTAATTGAATCAAGATCAATCTCTTTTTTAAGATCAGATTTATTGCTAACATCGATACTTAAGCTGTCAAGAGAGCTGACAGATTCAAGCTGACCATAGAGCAAAATTTGAAATAACTTTTTAGTTGTAAGTTTTTTAGTGTATCTGTCCAGTTCAAGTTCAGCAACAATTTTTGAAAATAAATTAAAATTTATTGAAAAAAGTAGTTGATTAAATGTGGTTTCTATGATATCTTTGTCCATAGTATATGCTCCTTATTTTTTGGGATTTGGACAAAGACTATCCTAATTCCAATTATAAGGAGTTTTTCTATTTTAAGCAAGTATTTTCGCTGAAAATAGAACTTGACATTTATTAAATATTTTTATGCAATGCTAGTGATCTCATATGGTTTAATTTTAAATTCAAAACTATCAACTTCAGCCTTAAGCTCTGCAATATCTTCCTCCATCAAATTACATTCAGTAACTTTTTTCAGCTCCTGGCCCAGACTGACCTTAACTTTATCCCTCTGTTTGCCGTATTCGTAAAATCTAAAAACCAGCTCCTCGGAAGCTTCTGCTTTTTTGACAGTCTCTAAAATTGTACTCTCTGCTTCAACATCGATAAATGACTTCTGCTGCGGTTCTTTACCTGTTTCATTTTGAGTAATTACAGTTTTAAGCGGATAATTTAGCTCGTAGGCCTCTTTTACAGTCTCAGCTTCAAACCAGTCCCCAGCATGTGGGTAGAGGCTGTAAGTAAAACTGTGCTTACCCTGATCTGCTGCTGGGTCAGGATAAACCCCGGATTTTATCAGAGTCAAACGCATTGTCTGGTCTTTAATATCATAGCCATATTTGCAGTCATTTAAGAGGCTAACTCCATAGTTTCTTTCCGAGAGATCAGCCCATTTATGGCCAACAGTTTCGAACTTAGCATAATCCCAGCTTGTATTCCAGTGAGTATTTCGCTCCACATTCCCAAACTGAATCTCATAGGTCGCCTTTGTACTGCGCAGATCAACCGGGAAAGCCGTCTTCAGGAGAATCTGTTCTTCCTGCCAGTCCACATCAGTTTTAAAATCAAGCCGCCGCTGATTGGCATAGATAACCAGCTGCTGGGAAATAGTTGAATCTAAAAATTTCCACTTCAGCCTGGCAACAATTCTGTCGTTCATTTTTTCTATTTCCAGCTCCTCCAGCTTATCAATCGAATACTCTTTTTCCTGGTAGTAAATATCTATATCCCAGGCATTAAAGCGCATTGGCCGATCTTCAAAAGCCTGCAGCAGGTTGGCTTTTTTCCCAGCCGGAATTAACTCCCGCTGAAACTGTCGATCATAGAGAGAGATTATCTGCCCCTGCTGATTGAGCTTAATCCTGTAGTATCTATTTTCCAGCTGATTTTTTTCTGCCTCAACCTTTAATAAATTGCGGCTCCCAGCCCCAACAGTCTGCTGGCCCTGGCTCTTACTGAGCAGATACTTAATCTGGCTTTCTTTAAAATCAGCTTCTTTCTGAGCTGCCACTTCCGCTTCCAGTTTTAATCCCTCATCACTTTGACTAAGATTATAGGCTTTATAACCACTGGCCGGAATATTATCGATCATAATCTGCCGTCCTTCAAATTCAATATAACCTGAGCGCTGCCAGGGCAGAGAATTAAAAACGACCAGCTTTTTCTGCTCACCTTCAATCTGAGCTGCAATTTTTTTCAGGCCGCCCTGCAGTTCTCCTCTCAGCTCGGCAAAAAGCTCTCTAAATTCGCGGGCACTGTCCTGATAAACCTCTTTGATTGAAGATCCGGGCAAAATATCATGGAACTGATTTTTAAGCAGAATTTCCCAGTTTGACTGCAGTTTTTGAGCAGGATAGCTCAGACCTGCTGTCTGCTCTGCAAAAGATCTAAAAAGCTCTGTATCATGCAGCATAATATCAGCACGGCGGTTATTTTTCTTAATTTCAGCCTGTGAGGTATAGGTTCCCCGGTGATATTCTAAATATAATTCGCCATCCCAGACAGGCAGCTCAGGTTTTTCTTCCATTCGAGCTGCCAGTTTTTCAAAATATTCTTCTGCACTGCCGAACTCTACTTCTGGCAGCCCGGGAATCTGCTGCATTTTTTTACCGCTTTCGATCATCTCTCGAGTCGGACCACCCCCACCGTCTCCCCAGCCATAGGCAATAAGCAGCTGATCATTAATTTCTTTCTGCTGATAATTATCCCAGCTTCCCCTGACTGATTCGGGATTTAGAAGCCCGTTATAGGTATAAAAAGGCTCATCATTATTTACCTCAGGAGTTGTAATAAAATGAGTTAATACTTCTGTGCCGTCAATGCCCCGCCACTTAAAAGTATCATACTCAGGCCGGTTAAACTGACTCCAGCTGATCTTGGTGGTCATAAAATACTTCATGCCGCTTTTTTTAATAATCTGCGGCAGAGCCCAGGAATAGCCAAATACATCGGGCAGCCAGAGAATATTCCAGTCCTGATCAAATTCTTCCTTGATAAAACGCTTTCCGTGCAAAAATTGTCTGACCAGTGATTCCCCCGAAGTCAGATTGCAGTCGGCTTCAACCCACATTCCTCCGGTTACTTCCCAGCTTCCCTCTTTAATTTTTTCTTTTATCCGGGCATAAATTTCCGGATAGTCTTCTTTAATAAACTTATATAACTGGGGACTGGACTGAACAAAGGTGTAGTCCGGATATTCTTCCATCAGTTTTAGAACTGTAGAAAAAGTGCGGGCTGTCTTTTCTCTGGTGTGCAGCAGCCGCCACAGCCAGGCTACATCAAGATGAGAATGACCAACTGCTGTTATTTTTGGCAGCTCAGTTTCAGCTTTGAGTTCTCCCAGCGAGTTTTTAAGATACTGGCTGGCCTCAGCTGCAGTCGCTAAAAATTCAGCTGAGCCCGGTTTCCTAAAATCAATTAAATTAAAAGCCTGATTCAGCCTATTTAAAAGTTTCTGCCGCAGGTTATCCCCCTCATCCATAAGAGCAATAGATTCTTTAAGGGTTTTAGCCAGCTGATAAAAGTCTTCCAGAGTCGAATCTCTAAAGATTAAAGCTGCTTTTTTAAACCATCTTTTTTCTGCTTCCAGACCGCTAAAGGCTTTGACTGCTACTTTTAAACTTTCACCTTTTAAGTCTTTATCTCTTAATTTAACCAGCGAATGGTTGCGATCCAGACCCTGCAGCGGCTGACCGTTTAAATAGAGCAGCGATTCTGCTCCGGCCAAGCCGCCGGGGTGACTGCTGCCAGGAATTATTTCTAAATAAATATTGTTTTGGTCTAAATCCCAGTCTTGAGGCAGTTTGAGCTCAGTTACAAACCAGCTGCACTGCTCCCTACCTCCCCAGCTCCCCCCAACTTTAAAAGTTTCACCTCTTAACTTTGAGAATTCCGGTAGTGATTTATCCTCAATTCTGGCAGAATATTTTGTAAATTTTTCGATTAAAATTTCCTGCTGATTCAAATTGGCTGCTAAATCTTTTAAGTATCTTTCAATTTTTCCCTCTTTGAAAAACATTAGCTTCACTTCCCATTATATTTTTTTATCGAGTAGATCTCTATCAACAAAATTATTCAGAAAATAATTAAGTGAGCTGTTCTTTTTAGCTGCAGTTTTAAGCGAGAATACTTTTATTATCTCCCACATAAAATCAATCCTGGAATCATAAACCGACTCTAATAAATCATTAAAATCTTCTTTAAATAAATGATCTGTTCTTTCAAAATTCTGAACCCCGATAGCTGAGCTTGTTTCCTGGTCCAGTCCGGCAAGATACCAACTTTCAATCTCTTTGATAACCACAATAATTTTTTGAAAAATCTTTCATCATCATTCCCTTCCACCAGTATATACAGCCGCTTATGCAAGATTACACCTCCAGTAAATTTTGGATGTATAAATCATCAATTCCCATATCATTTTCCAGGAATACCCGAACTTCTTCTTTTTCTACCGGTTTGCTAATCTTAGAAAAACCTTCCTGATCACGATGAACTAAAAATAAATCATCTAAATCAATATATTTAATCAGCTCTGGATTATGGGTGGTGATTAGAATTTGTTTCTTTTTTGAAGCATCAATAAACATATCCACCAGTTTTGAAATTAAGTGAGGATGAATATTCCTTTCCGGTTCTTCTATAATTGCAATTTTTTTATCTTCAAAATAAAGGGCAATTATCAACGCTATTGTGCTGATTGTTCCATCAGAAAGAATCGAAGCTGGAATATAATCTTTTTTAGAATATTCTTCTTTAAGTTTGAAAAGCAAAGATTTATCTGCAAATTTTTCTATATCAATATTTTCAACAAAGGGAAGTATATCTTTGACAATATTAGAAAATTTCCTGGCTTTAGCTTGATCTTCGATTATATTTTTCAATACTATAGCCAGATTTTCTCCATCTTCTTCTAATTCTGCCTTACCAGTTATTGGAGTTGCTTTTTTGGATAGTAAAGGATTAATATTATAAATCGAAATCCCACCTAAAATTTCTTTAATTGAACGCTCAACAATAAAAGCAAATGGGGTTTCTAAAATCAATTCCCTATCTGAAAGCTTAATTTCTTCTAAAAATGACGGTAATATATTATCCTTTGTAATTTTAATCTGATCAGTTTTTAAGGTGTCTTTGTTAATTTTGACCTCTAGACCATTATTTTCTTTCAATAAAGTTAGGACGATTTCTCCCATTTCCTTTTCTTCTTTTTTCTTTTCTGCTATTCTATTTTGCTTTTTAATTTGATAATATTTAAATTTTAAGGTTAACTGATCCTCTACCACTTTGAAATCTTCGCCATTAAAATCAATTTTGAACTGATATCTACTCTCGTAAGCCTCTCTAAAAAGAATATTATTCTCGCTTTCTTTTTCAATTTTCTGGATATTGGGGCGATCAAAAATTATCTCCATGTAAAGCGGCTGCTGATCTCCAATATTTATATTTCGCAAATATTCTACCCCACCCTGCATGGAAATTGCATTGCTCAAACCACTTTTAATTATATCCCTAATGAAATCAAATATCTGAATAAAACTTGATTTCCCGGCTGCATTGGCTCCCACTAAAACATTAAATTGATTTAAATCAATTTCAAGTTCTTTAAAGCTCTTAAAATTGGAAACTTTAATTTTTTTGATGCCCATTCTGATCCTCCTTCTGGCTGGTAGAAAGTAGAGATTTATTTTGCTATATAATTAAATTTTATTTTCACATCTCTATTATATCACAGCAAGAAAAAAATGACAGCTCCCGGAAGGAAACTGCCACCTGTAATCATTCTATTAAATTTTTATAAAGTGAATTTTAACCGACATCTTCAAATGAATCTTTGGTTAAAATCTCTTTTTTTAGCTTTAAAAAGTCTTCTTCTAATTCCAGCAGCTTATCTCTAATTGGATCCGGAAGATCGGCATGCTCCAAATCTCTTTCCGGATGGACTCTGCGGCCATCACGGCTCACAACTCGACCGGGAATACCGACAACTGTAGAATTTTCTTCCACATCTTTTAGGACAACTGAGCCGGCACCAATTTTGGCATCATCACCAATTGTAATTGAGCCGAGAACTTTGGCTCCTGCTCCAACGACAACATTATTGCCAATCGTAGGGTGACGTTTACCCCGCTCTTTACCTGTACCACCAAGAGTAACACCCTGATAAAGAGTTACATTATCTCCAATCTCTGTTGTTTCGCCGACTACGACTCCCATACCGTGATCAATAAAAAAACCACAGCCAATTTCTGCTCCGGGATGAATCTCAATCCCGGTCAAAAAGCGGGCCAGCTGGGAGATCAGCCTGGGAATAGTTCTTAACCCCTTACTGTAGAACCAGTGCGAAAAGCGATGAAAGAGCAGTGCGTGCAGACCTGAATAGGCCAAAATTACCTCCAGCAGATTATCCGCTGCCGGATCTCTATCAAAAACTGCGTTAATATCGCATTTTAATCTTTTAAACATAAATTTTACCCCCTGAATCCGACTAAAACCGACATGCACCCGGTGCATGTAAGTTTTTGAAGTTTCCTGTCGAATAATCAATTAAAATTAATTATAAGTTCCATACTCAAGTTTATTATACCGGCTTCAAGAGCTAAATGCAAGCAATATTTTGCTCGCATAATTCGACTTTAAGCGACAAGTTCCCGGTGCATGCACATTATTAAATTACTCCACAGCGGCCTCAGGCACATCGGAGATAGAAAAACCAATATCTGTTCTGTAGTGCATATCCTTAAATTCTACCTCGTTAATATAATCGTATACAGAATCAATTACACTTAAAATCCCCTCACCTACTGCTGTCATCCCGATAACTCTGCCGCCATCAGTATAATATTTACCGTCCTCCAGGCGGGTGCCGGAATGAAAAACAATTAAATCATCATGGTGTTTGAGATTTTCCAAGCCTTTAATCTCATGACCTGTTTCGTAAGTTAAAGGATAGCCGGCAGATGCCAGGATTACACAGACTGCATCACTGCCGTAAACATCAATCTCTTTTTTGTATTTTAATTCTACATCGTTTGTCATCTGCATCAGCTCCAGCAGATCCTCTGCTAAAAGCGGCATAATAACCTGGGTTTCCGGATCACCGAAGCGGGCATTATAATCTATTACTTTTGGTCCATTTTCAGTCAAAATAATCCCAACATGCATAACTCCCCGGTAGTCGATTCCTTCACTGTTTAAAGCATGAAGGGTCGGTCTTAAAATTTCCCGGCAGATCTGATCCATCATCTCCTGATCCACATAGGGAGAAGGGGAATAGGAACCCATACCACCGGTGTTTGGTCCTTCTTCTCCCTCAAAGACAGCCTTGTGCTCTCTGGTGCTGGTTACTGGCAGAATCGTCTGGCCATCTGTTAGAGCAAATATCGATACTTCCTCTCCTTCAATGAAGACCTCAACCACAATCCTGTCCCCGGCATCACCAAAGGCTTTATCCTCCATGATTCTGGAAACTGCATCCTGGGCATTCTGATAATTGGAAGCAACAATAACCCCTTTACCTCCTGCCAGACCATTGGCCTTAACTACAAGCGGATATTCTGCATTTTCAAGATAGTTGAGCGCAGAATCCGGATCAGTAAAGACCTCATATTCTCCAGTTGGAATATTATATTTATTAAGAATCTCTTTGGCAAAGGCTTTACTGCCCTCTAAGAGAGCAGCCTGCTTTTTTGGTCCAAAGATCGGCAGCTCACGCTCTACAAAATAGTCAACTATTCCTGCCACCAGTGGTTCTTCGGGGCCGACAACAGTCATCCCAATTTCATTTTCGCGGGCAAAATCTGCCAGGGCTTCAATGTCATCTACTTCTATTTCAACTCTTTCTGCGATTTCTAACATCCCATCATTACCTGGAGCTGCATAAATCTTATCAACATTTTCGCTCTGATAAAGCTTCCAGGCTAAGGCATGTTCTCTACCTCCACTTCCCACTATTAAAACTTTCATAACCGATCCTCCTCATCTTTTATTTATCTGATAATTGCCTGCTTCCGGCCCGGGCCAACACTGATAATCTTAGCCGGAATTCCGATCAGTTCTTCAATTCTTTTTATATATTTTTTAGCATTTTCAGGCAGTTTTTCAAAATCTCTGATTTCGGTAATATCTTCTTCCCAGCCGTGCCAATTTTCGTAAACCGGCTCATAGGGAATTTCACTTTCTAAATACGGTGGGAATTCTTCCACAATTTCTTCCCCGTGCTTATAGGCGGTACAGACTTTAATCTCGTCCAGACCGGTTAAAACATCTATTTTGGTCAGTGCAATCTCGGTTAAACCGTTAACTCTAACAGCATGTTTCAAAATCGGAATATCGAGCCAGCCACATCTGCGGGGACGGCCTGTAGTTACTCCAAACTCATGGCCCTTATCTCTTAAGTATTCTCCCTGCTCGTTTTCCAGTTCTGTGGGGAAAGGACCTGCTCCAACTCTGGTCAAATAAGCTTTAGTAACTCCGATAACATCATCTATTGTTGTCGGGCCCATTCCAGTACCGGTACAGACTCCCCCGGCAGTTGGATTAGAGGAAGTAACAAAGGGATAGGTACCATAATCTATGTCGAGCAGTGTACCCTGTGCTCCTTCAAAAAATATTTTCTGATTATTTTTATGAGCTTCATTCAGCAGCAGAGAAGTATTTGTCACATATGGTCTCAGCTTTTCTATGTACGGCTGGTAGGCTTTTATGATTTCTTCTGCTTTTAATGGCTCTGCATTATAAACCTTTTCTAATAATACATTATGATAATCAAGTGCTTTTTCCAGTTTTGCCCGCAGTCTGCCTTCATCCAGCAGGTCAGCAATTCTAATTCCCCGGCGGGCAGTTTTATCAGTATAGCAGGGGCCGATTCCTTTACCGGTAGTTCCAATTTTGCTGTCACCCTTGCGCTCTTCTTCCAGGGCATCCAGCATCCTGTGGTAGGGCATAATCACATGGGCAGTCTCAGAAATATAAAGATTGGCCAGCGAAATTCCTCGCTCTTCTAAGCCTTCCATCTCCTCAACCATAGCTTCAGGGTCAATTACTACTCCTCCGCCCAGCACAGATTTTTTATCCTCATATAAAATTCCAGACGGAATCAAGTGCAGCTCAAATTTTTCCTCACCGACTATTACTGTGTGCCCGGCATTATTTCCACCACCATAGCGGACAACTAAATCAGCAGTCTCAGCCAGCATATCGGTAATTTTACCCTTACCTTCGTCTCCCCACTGTGCACCAACAACTATCTTATTAGACATTTAATTTCTCTCCTCACATATTCTTTGATTAATTCTTCTCACTACTACTCTTTATTTTTAAACTACTATTATTGATTAGTGAAATTACTTTCCTTCAAAATTCTTAAAGACCCAAGCAGAAACACTACTAAATTCTAAGTTCTTCTCTCTTAACTATAGTTTAACAAAAATCAGACCAATATGCATCCTTAAATTAATCCCGTCCGCTTAAAAATCTGATCAATGTTTTTCAAATAGGCCTGCCAGTCAAAAATCTGGTCAAGTTCTGCCTCTGATAAATGTTCTCCAATTTCTTCGTCAGCTGCAATCAATTTTCTGTAATCGGTCTTTTCTTCCCAGGCGGTCATCGCATTTCTCTGGGCCAGCTCATAGGCTTCCTCCCGGCGCAGACCTTTTTCGACCAGGGCCAGCATTAAGCGCTGTGAAAAGGTGAGCCCCAGGGTTTTTTCCAGATTAAGCTTCATATTATCTTCATTGACTACCAGTTCTTCCATTACTCCCTTAAACTTAGCCAGCATATAATCGAGCAGCACTGCACTGTCAGGCAGAATAACCCGTTCAACTGAAGAGTGGGTTAAATCTCTCTCGTGCCAGAGGCTTACATTTTCGAGTGCAGGAACTACATTACCTCTAATCACCCGGGCCAGTCCGCTGAGGCGCTCACAGACAATCGGATTCTTTTTGTGAGGCATGGCCGATGAACCCTTCTGACCTTTGCGGAAACCTTCTTCAACCTCCAGAATATCTGTCCGCTGTAAATTTCTAATTTCTGTCGCAAATTTTTCTATAGAAGCAGCTGCCAGGGCAATTCTTTCCACAAAATCAGCATGACGGTCCCGCTGCAGAATCTGAGAGCTGACTTTTGAATTTTTAAGACCTAAAATCTCACAAACCCTTTCCTCAACTGCAGGGTCAATAGTGGCAAAGGTTCCAACAGCCCCAGAAATCTGACCAACTGCCACAACTTCTTCCAGCTGCTCAAAGCGAGTAATCTGGCGCTCAATTTCCTGATACCAGTTTAGGACCTTTAAGCCCCAGGTGATCGGTTCAGCGTGAACACCGTGGGTCCTGCCGACCATAATTGTATCCTTATCAGCCAGAGCTTTTGCAGCCAGAGTTTCCTTTAGCTCTTTTAAACCTGTTAAAATCAGCTCTACGGCCTGCTGCATCTGCATTGCTCGAGCTGTATCCTTAATATCAGAAGAAGTTACTCCCTCGTGAATAAAACGAGATTCCTCACCTAAATTCTCCGAAATCCCTTCAATAAAGGCAATCATATCATGGCGAGTCTCCGCCTCAATTTCTTTAATCCGCTTTAAATCAACCTCTGCTTCCCGCTCAACTTTCTCAGCTGCACTGACTGGAATTTCTCCCAGCTCTGCTCTGGCCTTTAAAATAGCAATTTCGATTTCAAGCCAGATCTCATATTTTCTCTCCTCACTCCAGACATTTTCCATCTCTGCCCGGCTGTACCTTGAAAGCATAAATAATCTCCCTCTCTTTTTTCCATTATTAGATTAATTTTCTTTAAAAATAAATATCAGGCATATTTCAGCAGTTTAGCCGCTGATCTGCCAATAATTTCGCTATTCTCTTTTTTTCAGTTTAATATTAGCAGATGCAGTGGGAGCTGTCAAGATAAGTCTCCCGCCTGCCTGTTGAATTTTAGTCAAATAACACATATAATTATTAACTGCAGTTAAGAAATTTATTGGATTTTTTCTTAAAAAATCTCTGAGATCTGATATAATAAATGTAAGCGCTAAAATTTTGAAGGGTTAATGGTGATCAAATGGATAATAATTTTTATAGAAAAACAGTAGACTTAAGTGAAGCTGACAGCAGGCAGCTTTTAACTTTAGGTGACAGTTTAATCGAAAAGGGGTTTCTGCGCCAGTTTTCCGGAACAGAAACAAAGGTTTTGCTCTATCTGCTTACCCACCGGAAGGAAGCCAGTGAAATTGAAATCGAACTGCCTCTGGCAGCCGGTGCACTGGGGATGGAGATCGAAGACTTAAAATCTGCTCTCAAAGGACTTGCCGGAACCGGTATCATCAGTCGGCAGCCGACAGCAGAAAATAACTTTTTTCGCTGTTTTCTAAGTTTAGAAGCAGTCTTAATGGAAACTGAAAATAAAAAGGTAGTTGAAGAAAGCTCGACTGCAGGAGCGGAAATCAGAAAACAGCTGATCAACAGCAACTCCGCTTCCAAAAATGAAATTGCAGCTGCTTTAATTTCTTTTCTGCCCCCGGCCAGCAGAAATATTCACCGCCGGGAAGAGATAAAAAGCTGGCTTAATGCTTTTGAGTCCAGAATGCTCAAAGAGCTGGTGCGCCGAGTTGATAAATGGCTCAAAAGACAGGGAGCAACCGACCACCTGCAGGGAGCCTATGCTTATCTGAAAGCAATTATTGACAGCTGGTATCAGGAAGAAATTACAACCTACGAAAAGCTGCAGCAGCAGGATAAACTGCATCGGGAAACAAAGGAGCTGGCCCGGGCCTATGGAATCAGGTCCTTTTCCTCCAACACTGCCCAGCTGAAAACTTTTCAGAGCTGGCTCAGTGGTGAGCAGGCTTTAAGTAAGGAGCTCGCTCTGGCTGCAATCAGAGAAGCAGTCCGCCGCAAAAGAGACGGTCAGCCTTCTTTGAAATATGTAGAAGATAATTTTATTAACCCGATTAAGGAACTCGGGATCAACAACCTGGCTGATTTCCGCCGCTGGCTGCAGAAAGAAATGGACGGCAAAGCAGCAGAAGCTGACAGCAGGGATCAGAGTGATTCCGGCTCCGAAGAGAAAAAATCAAAGCAGAGCAAAAATAAGAATGAAAATAAAAAGAATAGAGAAAAAGATGATGATGACAGCTATAAATGGAAGGACTTTTTTATTGACTTCGATAAATATAAAGAATAAATTGGTGGGTACCGGGTACCTGGAAAATTTTGGGTTCCAAAACGGTAGCTGCTGAGGAGAAAGGGGATAAATAATGCCACTACAGTTTAATTCAAATAAATATCAGGGTAAGGCCCGAGAAAAATATATGGAAGCCGAAAAAAGAATAGCCCGCGTCCACAGGGAGTATCCTGATGTTGAGCAGGCTTACAGTTATTTAAATTCCCTCAAACGTGAATATAAGATGCTGAAAGTTGGGCTTTTTAATAAAGGTCAGTCAGACCAAAATTCAATTGAAGAGTTGAAAAAAGAAATAGAAAATCTGGAAGCTCACTACCATGAACTGTTAAAAAAACATGATATTCCACTTGACTATAAAGAACCGGACTGGGACTGTGAAAAGTGCCATGATACTGGCCGCATCTATCGGAACAACCAGTATTTAGTCTGCAGCTGTGCCAAAAATGACTTAAGACAGCGCAAACAGCAGAGCGGCAATTTACCCCGTCATTTACAGAGTGCAACTTTCGCCAATGCCAATCTCAACTATTATGAAACTGATCTCGTAACAGACAGCGGGATGAACTACCGCGAAAATGCGCAGAAAATTTACAGCCTGGCATCTTCCTTTGTCCAGAAATATAATTCTGAAGGGGTCAGCAGGGGATTGATTATTGAAGGCCCGATCGGGAGTGGCAAATCTTATCTCTTAGGCTGTATCGCCAATGCTTTAATTGACCGCGGGATTCAGTTCCGCTACATTGTATATTCTGATCTCCTGCAGCAGATCAGAAGCACCTATAACCAGAATAACCCGGAGACTGATGAAAAACAGATCTTAAGTACAGTCCAGCAGATTCCGGTACTTTTAATTGATGATCTGGGAACTGAAAAGGCAACAGAATTTGCCTCTTCTACCCTTTATCAGATTATAGACCGCCGCTACAGAGAGGAAAAACCAATTATTTTATCAACAAATTATTCTATTAAAAATTTAAAAAATCGCTTTCCGGTAATGGGAGAGCGAATTTTTCAGCGACTTTTGGAAATGAATAAGTATTTAGAACTGGCAGGTAATGTCAGAGTTAAAAAAATTGAAGAACAACAGGAGGCCTGATTATGGCAGTTGAAGTACAGAACCAGCGCAAGGAAGACCGCTACAATAAAAATGAATATCAGCTTTTAGGCATCCTGCTGCAGTACCCGGATAAAATTGATGAGGTTGCTGACCTGCTCGAAGTCAAACATTTTCTGGATCCCCAGGCTCAGATTATTTTTGACCAGCTTTTAAAACAGTATCAGCAGGATAACCAGATTTCGAGAACCAAGCTTTTAATTGATCTGCAGAGTCAGAATGCAGTTGATGAAGCAGAAGAAATAATTGAGCGCCTAACTTCAGGTTTCAACACCGTTGATGAGCTGAATCCTACCATTGATTTGATCAAAAAGGATTATCAGCGCTCACTTTTAAAGAGAGCTTCCAATAAGTTGAAGGAACTGACTGAGGCTAATGACCTGACTATCGATGACTATCAGGCTCGGGCTCAGGAAATTATCTTTCAGGCAACTAATGAAAGTAATGACTTAGAAAAACATATTTATAATATGGAAGAAGTTTTGATGGAGTCATTTTCCAACTATATGGACCGCAAACATAAAAAGGCTGATGTCGGCCTGCGGAGTGGCTTTATCTCCCTTGATAATTTAATCGGAGGTTTTAAACGCGGTCACCTGACAGTTATTGCGGCCTCAACTTCAATGGGAAAAACTGCCTTTGCAATCAACATCGCCAAAAATGTGCTTAAAAGAAATGCCAAAGTGGCTATCATGTCACTGGAGATGGATGCAACTGAGGTTGTAGACAGAATGGTGGTCCAGGAATCTCAGGTTAATGCCTGGAAGTACACTCAGGGAGAGACCAATGATGAGGAAGACCAGCGGGTTTCTAAGGCACTTGATAACTTACATGAGCTGCCTTTGATGATTTCTGATGAGCGTGGTTTAAATACCGCTCAGATTAGAGCCCGTCTGCGGAAGTTTAAGGCCCAGATGGATGGGCTTGACCTGGCAGTTATTGATTACCTGCAGATGATTCAGCTGCCTGAGGAACATGCCCAAAACACCTCACGGGCAGTCGGTCAGATTGTCCTTCAGCTGAGAAACTTAGCTTCTGAGCTTGATATTCCGGTAATTTTAATATCTCAGATTTCTCGTAGTTTTACCAGCCGCCAGGATAAAAGACCGGTGCTTTCTGACTTAAGAGACTCCGGTAATATTGAGGAGGTAGCTGATGGTGTTATATTCCTCTACCGTCATGCTCACACCTCTGCTAAAGCCCGCGAAGAAGCAGAAGCAGAAGGAACCGAAAGTGATACAGATATTATTATCGCCAAGCAGCGTACCGGCCAGACAGGGTCGATTAAACTCTTTTTTGAAGAAGAATTTATTCGCTTTGTTGACCCCGAAAATCTATCACTGGAAGGAACGATTCCCCATGGCTAATCTGGATAGTTTGGATTTAAAACTGGTGCTCTCCTTTGCCAATGCTTACCGCCGCCTCAATGAAAAGGGAGAGATCAGCGATCAGCAGTTAGAAGAGGTAATGCAGCTGGTGGAAAACTATCAGGAATATGCTCCTGAAGAATTTAAGGCTCGGCTGCACGAAATTTTCCCGGAAAGTGATTTTTAACGTACAGGCACCGGGAACCACCCGATTTATGTCGTTTTATGCGGAGGAGGCTGCATTTATGGAAAAAGAAAAGATAAAAAAAATAAGGGGAATTCTTAAGAATTATGAACTGCAGCTGCTTATCTTATTTGGCTCATATGAAAGTGAAAACTTTAATGAGAATAGTGATATTGATCTTGCAGTTAAAGTAAAAAAAGAGAGTTCTTTAAAGAAAAATCAGGATCATGTGCTTTATTCTATTTCTAAAATCTTTGACCTGCGGCCTGTTGATCTGGTTTTATTGAATCATGCTGATCCCTTAATTAAATTCAAAATTGCTTCAGAGGGGAAACTGCTTTATCAAAATGAAAAAGGCCTATTTGAGAAATTCCAGGTAAGAGCAGCAGCTGAACATAATGATGTCCGGAAATTTTATCAGCTTGATCAAAAATTTATTGATAATTTTTTAGAAAGGAGTCAGACCAATGACCGATCCTCTCATCGTGCGCCGAAAATTAAATAAGATGATCGAATACCTGGGCCAGCTGGAAGAAGTCAATCAATATTCAATGGAAAATTATCTTGACAACTTTTTTGTTAAACGGACTGCAGAAAGATTAATCCAACTGATAGTTGAAACTGCCACGGATATAAATGGTCATCTGATAGTAAGCTCAGGCCATAAGCCTCCTGCAGATTATTATACTTCTTTTATTAAATTAAGTGATTGTCAGATAGTGAATCAAAAATTCGCTGAAGAAATTGCCCCTTCTGCTGGATTGAGAAATAGACTTGTCCACGAATATGAAGAAATCGATGATCAAATTGTATATAAAAGTATTCAAAAAACTATTGAGAGTTACAAAAAATATATTAGAAAAATTGAAAGCTACCTCAAAAATATCGAAAACTCCAGCCGCTAAGCTGGAGCTTTTCTGTTCTTACTATAAAATTTGTGAGCCAGAAAGATAAATCACTAAATATCATAGTATTTAGGATCATCATCATTACCATTTTTACTCTGGTCAGTTTTGCTGTCTTCTTTGTGCTGATCTTCATAAACCGGTTCTGAGCTGACATCATAATCAACATCAACATGGGCCGGTCTTTCAGGGATGATGGCCCAGGCCACAATGTAGGCTAAAAGTCCTGCCCCCCAGATGAAAATCAGAACAATTGCTCCCAGACGAACCAGAGTCGGATCAAAGCCAAAGTATTCTGCTATTCCGCCACAAACTCCCCCGACTTTTCTGTTTTCACGGGAACGATAAAGTTTTTTCATTTTTTTCACCTCTTTTAATATAGAAATAAATTATTTGTTGAAACTAAATCAAACTAAGTTTAAATATGATTTCAAAAGCCCCCGGATATCATCTAAGTTATTTTTTAATAAATTAAAAATTACATCTCTATCTAAATCCATATAATCATGAACCAAAATATTTCTGAAAGCAATTATACGAATAAACAACTCTTTTTCCTCTTCATTTAGATAATTATTTTCTGCCAAAATTACAGCAATATCTTTATAAACATTAACCCTCCCCAGATCATCATCTGAAACTATGTGATTCCCTATATCAATTAATGCTTCAATTGATAGATGCAAAAATCTCTCGGCACTTCCATACAGAAGTGGATTATTATTAAATTCTTTAAATTCTACATCTTCAACTATATTCTCCAGCTGTTTAAGATATTCATTACACTTTTGAGATCTTTCTAAAATTATCTCTTTTTTAACCATTTAAAATTCTCTCCTTAAACTTCTGCTGATTTTTTTTCAGGTAATACTCAAAATCAAGGTACTTTCTAATTGCTAGTGATTGATAGGAGGCTGCGTCAAAGTCTTCTTTTTTATAAAGCAGATAATTTTCTTTAACAACTTCATATTTTAAAAGAGCTGATGCCTTGTTTAAAATAACTAAATCTATATTATCAAGTCCAGCTTTAATTAAGTCCTCATAAATCTTAACTTTAATTTCTCCACTTTTTTTAGTATAATTATCCTCTAGAAGAATCGCAATGTCTATATCGCTATTTACACTGGCTTGATTCTTAGCCTGAGAGCCAAAAAGATAAACAGCTTTAATTACATTATTTTCTCTGGCCATTTTAATTATCTTATCAATAACTTTCTTTTTCATAATATCAACCCCTAAACAGCTTGACTTCATTACCTGAGCAAAGAACTAACCAAAACATTTAGCTGCTCGAGATAAATTTATTTACCGTCTTTACATTATTATAAAACAAATTGAAGACAATTAACAGAGGGAGGAAATTATTTTGCCTAAAACAATTAAATTAATTTCAATTTTTGCTGCAGTAGAACTTGTACTTCACGGAATCTGGGAATACACAGCCTGTGGGATCTTTTATACAATGGAGGGCCAGGGATTCATTGAACACCAACTGCTGATGATTCAGGCGACCATAGGTGATGTCTTCATTGCCCTGGGATTATTTTTCATACTGGCCTTTGTCAATCAACGCAGCAACTGGTTTCTCGGGGACTGGGAGAGAAAAGATTATATTATTTCCCTACTCTACTCGGTATTAGTTGCCTTTTATTTTGAAGCTCATGCTCTGCATCTAGGCCGCTGGGGTTACCAGGAAAACATGCCCCTTGTTTACGGTACTTCCATTGCTTTAGTTCCAGTCATCCAACTGTCTTTACTGCTGCCCCTGGGCTTTGTATTAACTAAAAAAATCTATCATTGGAAATTTACATAATTAAGCTCTGAAACTTTTAGACCTTAACCGACATAAATTGACAGGTTCACGGTGCATGTCAGTTTATGTCGGTTTATACATTTATCTGTCAGAAAAGCTTCTCTTTCGACATTTATAGACACAAATCGGGTGGTTCCCGGTGCGTGTACGGGCCTAAAAAGTATAGCTTAAATTAATTTCTAAGCCTTTAGCATCTCCACCTAAAACCTCTCCGTCACTGCCGGCTGCAATACTTCCCCGCAGCTCGAGCAGCAGATTACTCCCAAAAAGATAGCTGTAATTAGGAATAAAAAGCGTACTTCCGTCATCTAAATAGCTGACCGTCATGATTCCAATGGAAGAAAATTCGTCGATCTCATAACTTAAATTGGTATTGATAAAATCCAGATTATTTCGGCCTTCTGATCCATTTTCCTCATCTGAAGTAGATGACTCGAGATTAAAGAGATCAAAGGCAGAAATATCTCCTTTAAGCCCCTCCAGCCTTAAATACTCTGCCTGCAGGTAAAGTCTGCTTCCGGCCTGAAAATTATAACTGTAATCTGTACCAAGCTGATAGATATCATAATCAATCTGATCACTCTGCCAGAGGCCATAGGCACCATAAGCACCAACAGGTCCCAGATCACCTTTAGCTGTTAAACCATAACGCTCCAGATCGGTTTCAGCTTCTAAAGGTGTATTTACATAACTGGCACTTAAATCATAGCCCCTAAAAGTAGTTCTCCCTCTTAGAGCCCATTTATGCTCTTTTTGATTTTCAAGATTGGAAGCAACAAAAGTCAGCCCAGAACCCCAGTTGATTGGATAATATAACTCCAAACCATCCACAAACTTAGCCCGACTTTCTTCTTCTAAATTTTCTGCCCCCAGGCTGTAGTCAACCGGGTTAATTAAGGCACCATATGACCAGGAAATTGGTTGACGCCCAATACTGGCATTAAAAGGACCAAACTTTTCTCTTAAATATAATTTTTTAAACCAGAGATCAAATTTATCTTCTTCTGCTTCCGAGAGAGAAATAACGGCTCTGTTTTGGATATCCAGGGGAAAATCATAGGGTAAAAACCACTCCAGCTCAAGTTCTGCTGCCAGATTGTTTTCCAGCTCAGAATCAGCATAAGTTAAATTGCTGATCAAACTGGCCTTTCCTCCTATATCTGCAGACAGCACCGGCGCCGAAAAAATGGCCAATAAAGCAACAATGATTATTACAAAAAGGCTGTATTTTCTGGTCAAAACTTTCATCTTTTTTCATCACCATCCTCATTAACTTCTTAAGTTAGCGCAATCTTTCCAGGGTGAAAATATTTTCCGGTAATTCCGGGTTAAATTCAATTTCATTGACGATAAATTCGGTGCTTGTATCCCGGCGCAGCTTATTTTCCATCACCATATGCACCGGGTACCAGCGGCCGTCAATCTCTTCTACCTCTAAAACTCTAGCTTCTTTGAGCAGCCTGCCGCTTTCTGCATAAAGATCTTCTTTTAAACCGACAAATCTTTCTTTATCAATCCAGACCACCCGTCTGTAATAACTTACCTCTTTACCGGGCACTTTGACTCCTTCCAGTTTATAGGCGGGCCGGCCTTCGTATTCCTCTTCTCCGATTATTTCAAAATCATAAAGATCAGTTAACTTGTCAGATTCCAGCATATCCTGATAGGAAAAATCACTTCCCATCATTCCCTGTTCCAGCATGTGGCCTGAAATCTTAACTAAATCTTCAGCCTGCGGGAAAAACATCCAGAGATCATCATCTCTTTTTAAAAACTTGGTCCCTCTATCCCGAGGATTTGTAAATTCTGCCAGTGCATTTTCCTGATCCTGCCAGCTGCGCATTGTTTTAGTCTGAGTTCTACCGCTATTTTTAATGATCATTTCAGCTTCCGAATAAGCAGTAATTACATATTCATTTTCATCTCTGCGGTTTATTATCTCATCTGCAGTCAGATCCTGAGCAGCTGCCGAAAAAGTTGTTAGAAAAAATATTCCGATTAATAATAAACTAAATCCGCAAATGATCATCTTTTCATTTTTGCTTAATTTCTTTAAATCAGCCATTGTATTTTGACCCCTTTCTACTTTAACTTTGCTCAAATTTATATTTTCAAAAACAATTCTATTTTCTGCTTTCATTTAAATTTCTCTTAAAGCTTCTGTTGGCTCCAGTTTGGCAGCTCTTCTAGCCGGAATAATCGCAGTTAAAGTTGTAACAACTACTCCGATTGCAAAGGCAAAAAGCATATGCTCCACTTTGTAAGTCGGATAGATAACTGGATTCATCAAAACATCAATATCCTCAAAAGCTGCACTGTAATCAAAACCAACTCCTGCCAGATAATAATTTAGAGCTCCACCTCCAAGGGCACCAAGAAAACTACCAATCAATGCCATAGCTGATCCTTCTAGAATAAAAAGCTGTAGAATTTCTCTGCTTTTCAGTCCCAGCGCACTCATCATTCCTATCTCCTGAGTTCTCTCTTTAACAATCATCACCAGAGTATTAATTACCACAATTGATGACAGTAGAACCAAAAAGAGATAGATGAAATTATAAATTGTCTCACTGACTTCAAGCAGCTGAATAAAGGTATTGCCTTCCTTCCAGCTCTGGGCCAGATAATTATTTCCACCACCCTGACTTAGATAATTTCTCACCTGCGGCAGAAACTCTCCCGCTAGCTCGCGGTCTTCAGTCACCAGCAGCAGTTCAGTCGCCTCATCATTTAAATAAAGAAGATTTTGAGCGGTATCAATCGGCATAAAAACAACCTGTTCATTTAAAAGCGGCAGATTACTCTGAATCTCACCGACTATTTCAAAAGTGGCTCCCTGAAAAGAGCTGAAGGCTGTCGTATAAACCATTGTTACCTTTTCACCTACACTGCGGTTAATCTTTTTTAAAAGTTCAGAACCCATTACAACTTCTCGCTGGCCCGGCTCCACCATCCGTCCCTGGCTTAGTTCTCTCTCCAGATTGGTAAATTTCAGTTCTTTAGCTCCATCTACTCCCCAGGCCAGCATCTGCACCAGTTCTTCTTCCGTACTGACTGCTGCTCCAAACTTCAGCCTGGGTATAACCATCTCAATTCCTTCCATCTCACTTAGATCAGCCTGCATTTCACTTAAACTCTTGTTTTCCAGTCCCTTGACTGTATAATTTAGAGAAAGCAGTTTTTCCTTCTGCTCATACTCTTCGTCAATAATTTTAATATGGCCTGTATCATAGTGAATATAGAGTGAATAAGTGTCACCAATCATTCCATCGATCAAGCCCCTGGTAAAGACAATTACCATCACAGCAAAGGCAATAGCCAGGATTGAAACTATAGTTCTCAATTTATTTCTGAACATATTTTTAAAAGCAATATTAATTAAAAATGTCATTTCCCAACCTCCTTAGCGGTGATATATAGCTTTTACCGGGTCTTTGCGCGCGGCCCATAAAGCAGGTAAAACACTTGCCAGCACAGAAACAACAACTCCATAGACAAAGACAAAAATAAATGATTCAAGCTCCCAGCCAGCATAAATTGTTCCACTTAAAGGAAAGCCATAGGTCATATCGCCACCACCGGTCATAGTTGCCATATCAATACCATTAATATTGAAAATCGCCAGACCAATAATTCCCATAATAACTCCCATTACTCCACCAATCAGACCGATCCCGGCTGCTTCGCCCATAAATGTATATACAATTTCTCGCTCGTGCATTCCTAAGGCCTTCATCATCCCCAGCTCTTCCATCCGCTCCAGAGCAGATAAAATTACTGTATTAACGATTCCAACTGCTGCCAGAGTTAAAATTATAGCCAGAATAATCTGAGTCTCTATATCCTGCATTTCAAGCATTGTTACCAGGCTCCGGGCTGCATCCCGCCAGGAGTAAGCCTGATAGGGAGCACTAAGTCGAGAACTTAGCTCTTCTGCTGCATTACTAGCCAGGTCCTGATCATTTAAACGGACTACATAGTGGCTTATTTTATCCTCCACATTCAACCTCTCCTGGACTGTTGACAGCGGCAGAAAAACATTGCTTTCATTTAAACTGGGATGGGGAGTGTTAAACAAACCCACAATCTCACCATCAATTGTATTAAAAGTTTTTTCTTCAGTTCTAATCAGCATTATCGCATAGTCTCCGAGCTGAAAATCCATCAATTCTGCCAGCTTGGCTCCCATAATAATTTCGGTACTTCCCGCTTCCGGCATCCTACCTTCTACCAGATGCTGGTCCAACTCAAAGACTCTACTGTCAGTCTCCAGATTAATCCCAACCCCGGTAACTGGAAGCTCGTCGATGCCATTATTAAGATTAACTGCAAAGTTTAAGCGCCTGGTTAAAGCCTCAAAACCATCAGTCTGACTGATTTTATTCTCGATCTCTGCTGCCGGAGTGATTAAATTTTTAAGCTGCAGCTCTTTTCTATCTTCCCAGTAATTTTGATCTGCAACCTGCAGGTGACCACTTTCTAAATTTATAATATTATCAAAAGACATTTCTGTCATGCCAATCATTAAGCCTTCTGTAATTACATAAATTAAAATCGCAAAGGCAATTATCAGAGCAGTAATGATAGTTCTCCTTTTGTGACGTGTTAGATTTTTAAACGCCATTTTAAGAAAAAACATTACTAATCCCTCCTCTGGTCTTTGCTGATTTTTCCGTCCTTAATTTCAATTAAACGGCGGGCATAATCCATTACCTGAGGGTCATGGGTGGAAAAGATAAAGGTTGTATTTAACTCTTCATTCATTTCTTTCATTAGCTCTAAAACCTCTTTGCTGGTTTCAGAGTCAAGGTTAGCAGTCGGCTCATCAGCCAGAACCAGTTTTGGCTCTTTGATTAGAGCTCTGGCAATTGCCACCCGCTGTTTTTGCCCCCCCGAAAGCTCATTTGGACGTCGGTCAGCCATATCTCCCAGCCCCACTTCTTCCAGCAGCGACATTACTTTATCTCTTCTTTCTTTTTTGCTGTGTTTGTCAATTAAACGAATTGCAAACTCAACATTTTCAAAAGCTGTTAAAACAGGGATTAAGTTATAGCTCTGAAAAACAAAGCCCAGATTATAGCGGCGGACTTCAGCCAGCTCCTTACTGTTCAGATCATTGATTGAATGTCCGTCAAATACAATTTCTCCGGCTGTTGATTTATCAAGACAGCCAATCATATTTAAAAGAGTTGTTTTACCTGAACCAGAAGGACCAAAGATAGTTGTAAATTCTCCTGATTCAATCTCCATATCTATTCCTCTTAAAGCGGGAACTTCAATCTTACCCTGCTGATAAATTTTTTCTAAACCTGTTAATTTAATTAATGACATTTTTATCCCCCTTTGCTATACCATTTTTCATGATATAGAGCATTTTATCTGCATAATCCATAATCTGGTCTACATTTTCTGGATTATGATTTTCAAAAAAATAACTTACAATGCTGATTGAAAAATCAGTTAACATAAAAGCTGTGAGTTTTATATCAATATTTGGATCAACTTCTTCTTTCATAACTGCTTCTTCTAATAACTCTTCAAAAAACTGGTTGCTTTTTGGCCGACTGTCAGCATAAATTTCTTCTTTTAGACTTTCATTACTTCCATCGAGAAGATAATCCCCTATTTGAGAAAAAAGTGGGTACTCTCGTTTGAATTCAATTCCAGCAATAAAGAGTTCTCGTAAAAGCTCAAAAAACTCAAGCTTTTGGTAATCCTGAAGCTTCTGAGCCAGAAATTTCATCTTGGCATCTGATGCCTGATCAATAACATATTTATAAAGATCTTTTTTGTTGCTAAAATACTGATAAAAACTACCCTTTGAAATATCTGCCCGCTCAATAATCCGATTAATGCTTGTCTTTAAATAGGGATGAGCAGCAAATTCGTCAACCGCAGCCTCAATAATCCGCTCTTTTTTTGCTTCTTTCAGGTTGAAAAAAGTTTGTTTGGGCATTGCTTCACCTTCTTTTTTAAAATAAAATTAATTTTCAGATTTTATATGACTTTTAAGTCACATGACTTTGTAGTCACATTATATTC